>JAZUJB010000122.1:0-11891 GCA_045642545.1 Oscillospiraceae bacterium | reverse complement strand
CGTTTGCGTTGTTGGTTTCCGCGGTGGTGTAGCTTGCAGTGCCGCAAAGCTCGGCAAACAGCTCATGATGCATTGCCTCGCAGGCAATGACAAACAGGTCGCGCGCGGTGGTGTAATGGTCGGGATTGGGCAGGCCGTGGGGATTTGCAAAATGCGTACCCGAGCAGCCGAGCTCCTCGGCACGCTCGTTCATCTTATCGACAAACGCGGAAACGCTGCCGCAAAGATACTCGGCGATTATATTGCAGGCCTCATTTGCCGATGCAAGCGCCGTGCAGTATAGCAAATCCTTGAGACTCATAACCTCGCCGGGATAGATATTCGAGGTGCTGCTATCCTCGGTTAAATCTGCATTGCAGTTGATAGATGCCGTTACCATATCGTCAAGCGAGGCATCGCCGCGCTCGATTGCCTCAACAGCAAGCAGCATAGTCATCATCTTTGTGATGCTTGCAGGCTCGGAGCGAGTGTAGGCATTTTCGGCAAGCAAAATTCTGCCGCTTTCCATATCGCCTACAAGCACGCTTCGCGCAGATTTTATCTGCGGCTTTTCAAGCGCAAATGCGCAGGGCGATACTGCCGCAAGCAGCAGACATACTGTCACTATAAGCGATAAAAAACGCAGTTTTTTCATAGCGTACTCCTACGGGGATTTTTAAGTATTATAAGTTCTTTTGCGGACTAAATCAACCGCTCTCAGTCCAAATCAACATCAACGGCAAACAGACCGCCTGCGCCGCCCGAATACAGAAACAGAACATTGTCACTCCTTTTGAACGCGCCCTCGCGCGCAAGCTTTACAAGTCCGGCAAAGGCCTTGCCCGTGTACACGGGGTCGAGGAAAAGGCCCTCGTTTTCGGCGAGCATTCGGATTGCGGCATTGCCCTCCTCCGATGCGATTGCATAGCCGGGGCCGCACATATTGACAAGATGCACATCCTCGGGACCGAAGTCGGCATCAAGCTCCAATAGCTGCGCCGCTCTGCGCATAATGCCCGAGGTGATGACATCAAACGGGTCATCGTCAACCATCATACCGATTGTTTTCGTGTCGGGCATATAAAGCCTTGCGCCCAGCGCAACGCCTGCGTGAGTGCCGCCCGAGCCCTCGGCGCAGATAATATGGTCAAAATGCACGCCGCTGTCGGCAATCTCCTTCATACAGGCAACATAGCCGAGAGCGCCGATTTCGTTTGAGCCGCCGCAGGGGATTTTGTAATAGGGCTTGCCGAGCTCGGTGCCGACTCTGTCCATTTCGGCATAGATATCGTCATAGCTGTCGGTATCCATAAAGCGCACATCGGTGTCCATAAGATACTCAAGCAGCTGATTGCCCTTGCGCTCGGTAACGCCGCGCTTTTTGAGAATGAGAATGGGCGTCATACCCAGCTTCTTTGCGCAGGCTGCGGTGAGCATTGCGTGGTTTGACTGCGCGCCGCCCGTGGTGAACACAATCTCCGCGCCCTTTTTCTTTGCATCGGCAAGCAGAAACTCAAGCTTTCTGACCTTGTTGCCGCCGAGGCCTATGCCCGTGAGGTCATCGCGCTTTATCCACACATTTGTGCCGAGTATTCTGCTGATGTTCTCAAGCTTGTGCATAGGGGTAGGCAGAATTGCAAGCCTTACTCTGTCAAAATCCTTAAGCTCCTTCATAAGCGCCTCCGTTGTGATTGATGCTTTAAGTATATCAAATAATATCCGAATTTCAAGGATTTAGATGACAGGGTACCAAAGACAATGTATAATATTTTCGTCAACTTACCGCAAAGCAGGAGATAATAAAATGAAAAGTGTCAAAACAAGAAATCTGTTGTCCCTCGCAATGAATCTTGCTAACTTCGTGCTGGTACTTATTTCAATTCTGTGGTTTTTCTCCGAGGCTGCCGCAGGGCGCGGCATCGGCAATATGAGCACAAGCGGAACGGGCTGCTTTGTATTCTTCACCAATGACTCAAACATCCTCGCCGCACTCGTTTCGCTGCTTATCGTGCCATTTAACATCAAGTCCGTCATTAGCGGCAAGGACGAAATTCCCGAATGGGCGCTCACACTGAAGATGGTCGGCACCGCCGCAGTTACACTCACGATGATGGTAGTTGTGCTTTTCCTCGGCCCTACTCAGGGCTACGGCATTATGTTTGCGGGAATTTGTTTAGAACTGCATCTTATCTGCCCTCTGCTCGCAATAATCTCCTTCTGCTTCCTCGAGCGCGGTATGCAGATAACAAAAAAGCGCCTGCTGTGGACTCTTGCCCCCACCTTTGTATACGGCACTGTCTACCTCGTCAATGTTGTATTCTTAAAAACCTGGCCCGACTTCTACGGCTTCAACATCGGTGGCTTCTGGTACATAAGCTACTGCGTGCTGCCGATAGTTACCTATCTGTTTGCGCTCTGCCTGAGAGCGCTGCACAACAAGGCCGACAAGGTTGCGGCATAAGCAAAGCAACAAAAAAAGACACACCTCACGGTGTGTCTTTTGTTTTATCAATCAGTCCTCGTCCTCTTCGTCCTCGCTGAAATCAAACTCCAGCTCGGCATCGCAGCTCGGGCAGCGTACGCTTCCGAAATCGAGGTCCTCCTCATATACGGTGATGACATCGCCGCACTTGGGACAGGTAACCTCGTACTCTATCTCGTCGTCGCAGCCGCTGCAGCAGGAGCATTCGCCCTCGCACTCGTCAGACTCGAACTCGTCGTCCTCGTCCTCCATGTCACCGAGGCACAGGTCCTCAAGATATGCCATATCCGCGCCGATGTCGTCGATGGTGTCTGCCATATCGGCGGCATTTGCCTCGAGGTCCTCAACATCGCCTGCGAGGGACTCAAGAACATCAATCATTGCGAGCATGAGCTTGCCTTCCTGGGTGCTGTCCTTAATACCGAGGCCTTCTGCAAGGCCCTTGAGGTATGCTACTTTTTCAGATGCTGTCATCATTCAAACCTCCTTGAAGGATGAGGATAAAAATCCAATTGAAAACTCTTGCTTAATTACTTTGCTCTGCCGAGGTACTCGCCGGTACGGGTGTCAATCTGAATCTTCTCGCCCTCTTCGATGAAGAGAGGAACCTTGATCTCTGCGCCGGTCTCGACGGTAGCGGGCTTGGTTGCGTTGGTTGCGGTGTTGCCTGCGAAGCCGGGGTCGGTCTCGGTGACAACGAGGTCTACGAAGAAGGGAGGCTCAACATTGAAAACCTTGCCCTTGTAGGAGTAGATGGTGCACTCCATGTTTTCCTTGACGAACTTGAAGTTGTCGCCGAGGACGGACTCGTCAACGGGCTCGAGCTCGTAGGTCTCGGGGTTCATGAAGTAGTACAGGTTGCCGTCTGCATAGCTGTACTCCATGGTCTGACGGTCAACAGTTGCATTCTCGAACTTTGCGGTGGGGTTGAAGGAAGTCTCGGTAACTGCGCCGGTGATGACATTCTTCATCTTGGTGCGAACGAATGCTGCGCCCTTGCCGGGCTTAACATGCTGGAATTCAACGACCTGCATAACCTGGCCGTCCATCTCAAAGGTAACGCCGTTTCTGAAATCGCCTGCTGTAATCATTATAGGTAATCCTCCTATGTAAATTTTCTTTATGTGTGAATTAGCTTAAATATTTTACATTATATACGCAGATATTGCAAGATTATTTTCTGCGAGGGAGTCGATTTTCCTTGCTTTCTCCGTCGGGTTCGCTCTTTCCGGTGCGTTTTTCAAACGCAATCTGGAACATATAGACCACAAACGCCATTATTCCGATGAAGTAGAGGATATTGCGGACTAATGTGGGGAAGTTAGGGAAGAAGCTCTGGATGAGCGCCGTACCGAAGACTACTACGATGCCGACATACAGCAAGGGCACCATTGAGGTAATCTCTCTGACCTTGGTATTTTTCTTTGTATTTTTCTTGCTCTTTGCCATCTGGAATTCCTCCGATTATATAATTATAAGTTCTTTTTTCGCGTGTGTTATGTTTTCGCAGCCGCCCTCGGTGAGAATGAGGACATCCTCAATACGAACGCCGAATCTGCCCGGCAGGTAAATTCCCGGCTCTGCGGAAATTACCGCGCCGACGGGCATCGGTGTCTGCACGGACGGGGCTGCGGCAGGGGACTCGTGAATGTCAAGCCCGAGGCTGTGACCGAAGCTGTGGCCGAAGTATTCGCCGTAGCCGGCATCGGAAATCACATTTCGCGCCGCGGCATCAATCTCCGCGCCCGTAACGCCTGCACGGGCGGCATTAATGCCCTCTGCCTGCGCCCTGAGCACGATATCGTACACATTCTTCATCTCGTCGGTGGCATAGCCCACCGCGACGGTGCGTGTCATATCCGAGCAATAGCCGTTTTTCAGGCAGCCGAAGTCCATCGTGATGAAGTCGCCGGCTTTTACAAGGGCATCGCCGGGTACGCCGTGCGGCATACTTGAGTTTGCGCCCGTAACCGCAATCGGGTCAAAGGAGTTGCCCTCGCCGCCGTGCTTTAGCAGGCGGTAGGTAATTTCTGCGGCAATATCCCGCTCGGTTATGCCGGGGCGGATTATGCCGAGCACATCGTCGAGCGCCTTTTCCGCAATTGCCTGCGCATCGCGCATATACTGCTGCTCCTCGGCGGTTTTTGCCGCACGAAGCTCTGTGAATATGCGCTGACTCGGAGTGAGCTTTCTGCCGAGCAGTTTTTCATAGCCGAGATACGCGCCGTGGGAGAGCGTCATCTCCTCGCCGCCTAAGCTTTCGACATTCTCCGCGTCAAGCTCGGCTTTTATAAGCTGCGAAAGGCGTTTTCCCGCTCCGAAGAGTCTTAGCGAGATGCTTTCGTCAACGCTCTTTTCCGCGGCCTCGATATAGCGCGAGTCGGTGAAAAGATACGCGCTGCTTTTCGTTACGAGCACTGCGCCGTCGGTAAAGGCAAAGCCCGTTGCGTAGCGCTGATTTTTCTCATCGGTAATCAGCACCGCATCAAGCTCGGAGGATATAAGCTTTTCTCTTATTCTGCCAATATTATTCGTACCTTATCCCTCCATTCATACCGCATTTTATCATTTATTCTCGCTGCGTTCAACCGCGCGTATGTTTTTTTCAAACTTGCTTCGCGCGCCCATAACCTCGTGACCGCAGCCGAGGCAGCGGAGCTTGAAGTCCGCGCCTATTCTCAGCACCTGCCAGCGCTTTTCGCCGCAGGGGTGCTGCTTTTTCATAGTTACAATATCGCCAACCTGAATATCCATATAAACCTCAGCGTTTAATTTCGTCCCAATACTTTTTTGCTGCCTGCTCTATTTTATTGTCGCCGTATTCATAGTATCGCGCGTTTTTGATTTCGTCGGGCAGATACTGCTGCTTTACCCAGTGGTTGTCAAACGAGTGCGGGTACTTGTAGCCCTGCTCGCGCTCAAAGCCCGTGCCGTCGGCGTGAACATTCTGCAGCTCGCGCGGAACAGGCCCCGTCTTGCCCGCGCGGACATCGGCAAGCGCCGCGTCAATTGCCATTACACCCGAGTTTGACTTGGGTGCGGTGGCAAGGAATATTACCGCCTCGGCAAGAGGCAGTCGCGCCTCGGGAAGTCCGAGCTGCAGCGCAGAATCAACGCAAGCCTTAACAATAGGCACTGCCTGCGGATACGCAAGACCTATATCCTCGCTTGCAGAGCACAAAATTCTGCGGCAGGCACCCACAAGGTCGCCGACCTCGAGAAGCCGCGCGAGATAGTGCAGGGCAGCATCGGGGTCCGAGCCGCGCAGGGATTTCATCAGCGCCGACAGAATGTCGAAATGCTCATCGCCCTCGCGGTCATAGCGCATTGCGCTGCGCTGAGAGATTGCCTTTGCATCGTCGAGGGTGAGGATAATCTTGCCCTCCTCGCGATGACCTGCCGAAAACAGAAGCTCAACGGAATTAATCGCCTTGCGCACATCGCCGCCGCAGGCGGAGCTTACTCTGCGCACAACGCCGTTTTCAAGCTCAGCAGTTATTCCCTCGCGCTCGGCAAGAATGTTCACCGCGCGCATAACGGCAGGCTCAACCTCGCGCGCCGTTACATGCTTGAACTCAAACACTGTCGAGCGGCTTAAGATTGCGTTGAACACGCAGAAATAGGGGTTTTCCGTTGTGGACGCAATGAGCGTAATGCGACCGTCCTCAATAAACTCCAGAAGCGACTGCTGCTGCTTTTTGTTGAAGTACTGAATCTCGTCAAGGTAAAGCAGAACGCCGCCGGGTGTGAGCATCGTGTCAAGCTCCGCGATAATCGCCTTTATATCGGCAATGCCCGCGGTTGTTGCATTCAGCTTGCGCAGGGTGCGGTTTGTCTTTTCCGCGATTATGCGCGCAACGGTGGTTTTGCCCGTGCCCGACGGACCGTAGAATATCATATTCGGAATCTGACCGCTTTCGACTATGCGGCGCAGCATTCCGTTGCTGCCGAGTATATGGCGCTGACCGACAACATCGTCGAGGCTGTCGGGTCTTATTTCGTCTGCCAGAGGCTTATACATAAAAGTACCTCACTGTTGAAGTTTTCAATAATTGGTGCTATGCTTTTTATATGAAAGGGTGATAATTATGCGCACGGAAAAACAGGTGCTTGAAATAG
Source organism: Oscillospiraceae bacterium (assembly GCA_045642545.1). GTDB lineage: Bacteria > Bacillota > Clostridia > Oscillospirales > Oscillospiraceae > F23-B02. The sequence goes on along the minus strand of JAZUJB010000122.1, from coordinate 5,311 downwards.
TAAGACTGCTCGAGGAGGAATACCCCCTCGCCGAATGCACGCTCGATTACAAGAAGGACTACGAGCTTTTATTCTCCGTCCGTCTTGCCGCGCAGTGCACCGATGCAAGAGTCAATATGATTACTCCCGCACTTTTCGAGCGCTTTCCCACTCTCGAAAGCTTTGCTGAGGCCGAGGTCGAGGAGGTCGAGAAATATGTCCACTCCTGCGGCTTCTACCGCGCAAAAGCGCGCGATATTGTCGGCGCGGCGAAGATGCTCGTCCAGAATTACGGCGGCAGAGTGCCCGACAGTATGGAGGAGCTATTAAAGCTGCCCGGCGTCGGACGCAAAACCGCAAATCTTATCCTCGGCGATGTTTACAACATCCCCGGCTCAACGGTTGTTGACACGCACTGCATACGCATTTCAAACCGTCTCGGACTTGTCGATGACCTCAAGGACCCCGTGAAGATTGAGCTTGAGCTTCGCAAGGTTCTGCCGCCCGAGAAAAGCTCCGACTTCTGCCACCGCATTGTTCTGCACGGCAGAGCCGTCTGCGATGCGCGAAAGCCGAACTGCGATGCCTGCTGCTTAAAGCCGCACTGCAAGTACTGCGAGGGCTGATTAAAGCTTTTTGTCCTTGTCTATGATTGCCTGCAGGCCCTGCTGAACGGCGGTTTCAAAGCCGAGCTCCTTTAATTTGCACACGCCCTCGATGGTTGTGCCGCCGGGCGAGCAGACCTTGTTCATAAGCGCAATCGGGTGCTCGTCTGAGTCCATTGCAAGCAGTCCGCTGCCGACTACGGTTGCGGTTGCAAGCTCCTCGGCAAGAGGTCTTGCAAAGCCTGCGCGCACGCCTGCCTCGGCAAGCGCATCGATGTACAGAAGCACAAACGCGCCCGAGGCTCCGCCGAGTGCGGAGAATGCGGGGAACAGTTTTTCCTCAATATGATACACCTTGCCGACGGTTGAAAAAATGCCGTCGGCGATTTTTATATGCTCATCGGTGGCATTTTTGCCGCCGCAGATTGCGGTGACCGATGCCTTGACCTTTGCGTTTATATTCGGCATTATGCGCACAACGGGCAGACCCTTTTTGAGTCTTTCCTCGTACCATGCGCAGCTTTTGCCCGCGGCAATGGTGAGCACGGTCTTGTCCGAGGTTATAAGTCCGCCAATCTCCGCAAGAAGCTCGGGCATTACCTGCGGCTTGACCGCAAGCACTATGACCTCCGACTTCTGCACGACCTCGGCTGCACTGCTGCAGGGAATGAGTCCGTGCTTTGCCTTGAGCGCAAGGGTTTTGCCCTCCGAGCGATTATAGCCGTAGAGATTGTCGTTTTTGAATTTTCCGCTTGCCGCCATACCTGCAATGATGGCTCCTGCCATATTGCCCAGTCCGATAAATCCGTACTTCATGGTAATACCTCGCTTTTCGGGCTTTATTTTCATTATATTTTACCATTTATATGCCGATTTCACAAGCATTACGGCAATTGTGAAAAAATAATCCTGCAAATGTGTTGACAAACGGAGTTTTCCGTATATAATGGCCTTGTCAATTGAACAGAGCATGATAGAGGCGCGGTAGCCATCAGTAGTTTTGTAAAACGCCGGGAAGCGTTAAACGAAAGGGGTCACCGCCGAAGAATCGGTTCCTTTCCCGAGGGGTCGGTGTCTGGGCCGTAGGATAACATCCTGCGGACTGTCGCAATTGCGGAGAGCTGTCATGATCCGGCATGAATAAGAAATTTTCTGTTGAGTCATGAAGCGTCATGGCTCAATTTTTTGTTCATGGAAAGGATAGTTCAATATGGAATTCGCAAACACCTTCTGGGCTCTTGTCCCCCCGTTAGTCGCAATCATTCTTGCGCTTATCACCAAGGAGACTTACAGCTCCCTGTTCGTCGGCATTGTAGTCGGCGCACTTCTCGTAACGGGCTTTGCCCCCATCGGCACTCTCGACACTATGATTAACGAGGGCTTCGTTCCCGCAATAAGCAACAACGCGGGTATCTTCATGTTCCTCGTAATACTCGGCATTATGGTCGCACTGGTTAACGCCGCAGGCGGCTCGGCTGCATTCGGCAAGTGGGCTGCAAAGCATGTCAAGTCCCGCGTAGGTGCAGGCCTTGCAACCTTCGTTCTCGGCATTCTCATCTTCATCGATGACTACTTCAACTGCCTGACCGTCGGCTCGGTTATGCGTCCTCTCACCGACCAGCAAAAGCTGTCCCGCGCAAAGCTGGCATACCTCATTGACGCAACCGCAGCTCCCATCTGCATGATTGCTCCCGTTTCTTCCTGGGCAGCAGCAGTTTCCGGCGTTGCAGAAAAGCTTGACGCAGGCATTTCCGGCATTCAGCTTTTCATCCAGGCAATCCCCTTCAACTTCTACTCTCTGCTGACCTTCGTATTCGTAATCGGCATCACCATCATGGGCTTTGACTACGGTCCCATGGCAAAGGCAGAGTTCAAGGCACTGCAGGGCGAGCTCGGCTCTCTCGGCAACGACGAAGAGGTTGAGTCCTCCAACGCAAGCCTTTGGGATATGCTCATCCCCATCGTTCTGCTCATCGTTTTCTGTGTAATCGGCCTTATCTATGTCGGCGGCTACTTCGGCGTTGACGCATGGGGCGGCACCGACTGCGCAGGCGACTTCATCGCAGCCTTCGGCAACACCGACGCCTTCATCGCACTGCCCTGGGGCTCCCTCGTTGCTCTCGTTGTTTCCATCATCTACCTCATCTGCCGCCGCGTTATCACCTTCAAGGGCGCAATGAGCTGCACCGTCAAGGGCTTTGACGCAATGGTCCCCGCAATCCTCATCCTGACCTTCGCAGTAACCCTGAAGAACATGACCGGTCTGCTCGGCGCAGATGTCTATGTTGCAGGTCTTATGAAGACCGCTTCCAAGGGTCTGTTCATGATGCTTCCCGCAATCATCTTCCTGGTTGCCTGCTTCCTCGCATTCGCAACCGGCACCAGCTGGGGCACCTTCGGTATCCTCATTCCCATCGTACTGCCCATCTTCGAGTTCGGCTCTCCTCTGCTCATGATAGGCATCTCCGCCTGCCTTGCAGGTGCTGTCTGCGGTGACCACTGCTCACCCATCTCCGACACCACCATCATGGCTTCCGCAGGCGCAAACTGCAACCACATCGAGCATGTTCAGACTCAGCTTCCCTATGCTCTTACCGTTGCTCTTCTCAGCTTCGTTAACTTCATCATTGCAGGCTTTGTTCAGAACGCATGGGTCTGCCTGCCCATCGGCATTGTAATGACCATCGTCGTTCTCTTCGTTCTGCGCGCAACCGTCGGCAAGAAGGTCGCAGAGTAATAAGCAAAACATTCAGACAGCCGCAGCAAAAGCTGCGGCTGTTTTTTATTCGAATATAATTCTGTACTGCGTGCCGAGCGCGGCATCGACAAGCACGCTCACGCTCTCGCCGTCCTCGGTTTTGCACTCGAAGTCATAGCAAAGGCGCTCGTTGCCGCCCTCGGTTTCGGCATAGACCATACTGCCCGATTTGAAGCTGAGGTTTTCGGGCAGCGCCTTTTTTGCCGCGTCCTGCGTCAGCATATCCACGGGCTCGGGGTGGGACTTATGGCGGTTTATATGCTGCACCGCATCAAAGGAATACAGCTTGCCGTTATCTGCGGCAATTGAAAGCTTGATGCAGTCGCTTTCGCAGCGCACACCGTTTTCAACGCACTCAAAGCGCATGGTCTGAACATCATTGCGGCGCTCGGACGATACCATTTTCATATTGTCAAAGCCCTTGTCCTCTAAAAATTTCTTTGCCGCCTTTTCCATATCCTCGGAGCTCATATCGCCCGACACGGCGCGCGAGGAGCTTAGCGACACCACATTGCCGTAGCCGTCAACAAGCACCGTGCCGTCCTCGAAGCTGAAGCTTGTTGCGCCGTTTTCGCTGCGGTAGAGCTTTTCAAGCTCATCCTCGTCGCAGTCTAAAAACTCAGCGGCAATTTCCCTTGCCTCGTCGACGGATATCGGGTCCTCGCACTCGGGCGGCGTTTCCTTTGTATATCTGCCGTCATAGTCAAGCGCGGGCAGCTCGTCAAGCCCGCTCTCCATCTCGAGCATTGCGGTGCTGACAAGGCTGTTTTCGTCGTTTGCGGCAAACACATTCTCGGGCTCGTCCATAATGACAGAGCCCTCGTCAAGCTCGCTCTGCAGCTGTGTCAGCGACTGTGTAATCGAGTCGGCTATCTTGTATAGCTTTGCAAAGCTTGCACGCGCGGTATCGTCAAAGCCGCTTGCTGCTGCCGAGCGCATAAGCGCCTGCGCATAGTCGCCCGCAATGCCGATAAACTCCGCGGTGTGCTCAAGCTCCTGCGTGGAAAAGGGCAGCGCCGCCATTGTCATTCCCGCGGCAAGGCAGTTGCCGTAGACATCGGCGCAGACCGCAGCCGACATCTCCGCACCCGTTGCGTAAGCGCCTCTGTGCAGAGCGTCGCTCAGGTTTCTCGACGCGGTTACAACCTCGCCGAAGGCGTGCTCATAGCCGTAGACGGCAGTGCTGCGGTAGTTGCGCCCGTTAGCCGACAGCGCCGCGCTGTAAGCGCCGAAGGCAATTGCCGCCGCCGCGAGATATGTTATTATCAGTATAAAAGTCTTTTTCTTGATGAACATAAAAACACCTCTTTTGGAGTTTATCCCAAAGAGGTGCATTTATTTATTGAATTGAAAATTTATGAGAGCTTTTCGATTGCGACATTCATTCTGCGCAGGGTTTCGGCCTTGCCGAGAATGCGGCAAATCTCAACCGCACCGCCGGGGGTTACGGCCTTGCCTGCCGCTGCAATGCGCACGGGCCACATAACCTTTGCGTTTTTGCACTCGCAGGCGGCTGCCATATCGGTCATTGCGGTGAGAATGTTCTCATCGCACCAGTCGTCGATTGCCTCGAATACGGGCAGCATCTTCTTGAGCATCTCAAGAGAGCCTGCCTCGTCGGTCTTGGACTTCTTGTGGATGTAAAGCTCGGTTTCGTACTCGGGCAGGGCATCGAAGAAGTCAAGCTTCTCGGGGATGTCGGTGAGAACCTCGGTTCTCTGCTGCAGGAGTGCGGCAATTGCGGCAGGGTCAATCTCGGGATTCTTAACTGCCTGTCTGATGTAGGGCTCTGCAACCTTTGCAAAGTCCTCGGCACTCATATTGCGGATGTACTCTGCGTTGAAGAACTTCAGCTTTTCAATGTCGAAGATTGCGGGGGACTTTGACAGACCCTTGAGCTCAAAGATTTCCGCAAGCTCTGCCATTGTGTAGACCTCGCGCTCACCGCCGGGGCTCCAGCCGAGAAGTG
>JAZUJB010000121.1:0-7010 GCA_045642545.1 Oscillospiraceae bacterium | reverse complement strand
GGATTTTATGATGTTATTCATTTCAAGTATCAATTACGGCACCTCCTTACTTGTAGTAATTCATCTTGTATTCAATCTTGCCCATTACGAAGTCAACAATTGCGTTGAATACGAAGTAGAACACACCTGCAACGACAAACGGAGTGAAGCTTGTCTGGGAGTTTGCAATCTGCTTGCCGATGGTGAACATTTCCTGGTAGGAAACGGTGAAGGCAAGGGAGGTGTCCTTAACAAGAGTTACGACCTCGTTGGTAATACTCGGCATAATGCGCTTGATTACCTGCGGCAGAATGATGCGGAAGAAGGTCTGCGCCTTGGTATAGCCGAGAACCTCAGCCGCCTCATATTGACCAATCGGCATTGACTCAATGCCGCCGCGGTAGATTTCGGCGAAGTACGCCGCGTAGTTGATTGCAAACGCAATAACAACGGGGATGAGCTTGTTCTTGGATACGCCCATGTCAAACAGATAGTACGGGCCGTATGTAACCGCAATCAGCTGCAGCATAAGAGGGGTGCCGCGCAGAACTGCGATTATAAAGCGGGTGATGTTGGATACAATTTTTATTTTGCTCATTCTCAGCAGGGAGAAAATCATACCAAGCGGCAGTGAGAACAGCAAGGTCAGGAAGAAAATGAGACAGGTCTTGCTAAGACCGTCAGCCATTTTCACAATCATTGTCATTAAAGTCATAATTTATCCTCGGAAAATCAATTCACTGAAAAGCACACAATCCCGGAAGCACATAGCGCTTCCGGGGATGTATACTAATGTGTGTTTAGCTTGTTCCTGCTATTACTTTGCAAGGAAGATGAGTGCGTCGGGGTTGATGTCGGGGTACTTTGCAGCGATTTCAGCATAGGTGCCGTTTTCAACGAGCTGCTGTACTGCGCCTTCAATCTGGTCGCACAGCTCCTGGTCGCCGGAGCGGAATGCAATGCCGTACTGCTCGGAGCCGAGAAGCTCGTCGAGAACTACAAAGCCTTCGTTTTCTGCTGCGTAGGAGTCAGCAACGGGCTTATCAACGATAACTGCATCAACGCTGCCGCCACCGAGCTCGGTGAAGCACTTGAGGAAGCTGTCGCAGGTTACGAGCTCCTTGAAGCTCTTTGCAAGCTCTGCCTGATCGCCGTCATCAGCGAGCATGGACTCACCGGAGGTGCCGAGCTGAACAGCAACGGTCTTGCCTGCGAGGTCAGCGGAGGACTTGATGTCGCTGCCGGCCTTAACCATGATTACCTGAGAGTTGTCGAAGTAGGGAGCGGAGAGGACATAGCCTGCTTCCTTCATGCTGTCGAGAAGGGTCATGCCGGACCAAACGCAATCGCATTCGTTTGCATCAAGCTGAATGAGCTTCTGGTCCCAGTTGACACCGAATACTTCGAAGTTCCAACCGAGCAGTTCGCAGGCTGCCTTGCAGACCTCTACATCGAAGCCGGCGTACTCGCCGTCATCACCGAGGTAGCTGAAGGGGGGATACTCAGCGTCAATACCCATAACAAAAGTCTTTTCATCTGCGCTGTCGTTGTTGCCGCAAGCGCAAAGTGCAAACACCATCATAAGTGCAAGCATCATAGCAATAATCTTTTTCATATTTGATTTCCTCCTAATTCGGTAGTTTGTTATCACGCTGCTATAATAACACATTAGCGAGATAAAGCAAGACCCTTTTTCAAATTTAGCTGTGCAGATTTTGCACAGCTCTTTTTGCGCTTTTGTTGTGCAGACACTTTAATTCCTACTAAAACCGTGGTATATTAATACCATACAAAATATATAGGAATTAAACGGAGGTGACAGAATGAATGTTACCAGCAAAGGCCGCTACGCGCTGCTGATTATGCTTGATCTTGCGCAGAACAGTGATGACGGCTACATTTCGCTTAAGACCATCTCCGAGAGAACCGAGCTTTCAATGAAGTATCTTGAAATGATAGTCGGTAATCTCAAAAAGGCCGAGCTTGTTGAAAGCACCCGAGGTAAAGAGGGCGGCTATAAGCTGAGCAAGGCCCCGTCTGAATATAATGTAGGCGAAATTCTCAACTGCATTGAGGACAACCTTGCACCCGTAGCGTGCATCAAAGCGGGCAATGTAACCTGCGATAAATCCGATGCCTGCAAGACCGTTCCCATGTGGAAGGAGCTTGACGACATTACAAACGCGTACCTTGCAACTGTTTCGCTTGAGGACCTTATCACGGGCGAAAAGTGGAAGAAATAAAGCTATTGACTATTATAATGTAAAATGATACAATTCCTATGAAATTAATGGGATATAACGAAAGGAAGTAAAATATATGTTTGTTTACGCAGATAACGCAGCAACCACCAGCGTCAGCAAGACCGCTGTCGATGCTATGATGCCTTACCTGACCAATTGCTACGGCAACCCCTCCAGCCTGTACTCCTTCGCTCAGGACGCAAAGGAAGCACTCGAGGCTGCAAGAAAGACCGTTGCCGACATCATCGGCGCAGAGCCCAGAGAGATTTACTTCACCTCCGGCGGCTCCGAGGCTGACAATCAGGCCATCGTTTCCATGGCAAAGGTCGGCGCAATCAAGGGCAAGAAGCACCTTATCTCCACCAAGTTTGAGCACCACGCAGTTCTGCACACCCTCAAGCAGCTTGAGAAGCAGGGCTTCGAGGTAACTCTCCTCGATGTTCATGAGGACGGCGTTGTTCGTCTTGAGGACCTTGAGGCAGCTATCCGCGAGGATACCGCACTTGTAACCGTTATGTTTGCAAATAACGAAATCGGCACCGTACAGCCCATCAAGGAAATCGGCGAGCTGTGCCGCAGCAAGGGCATTCCGTTCCACACCGACGCTGTTCAGGCAGCAGGCCATATGCCCATCAATGTTCAGGAAATGAACATCGACCTTCTGTCAATGTCCGGCCATAAGTTCCACGCACCCAAGGGCGTAGGCGTTCTGTACGCAAAGCGCGGCATGCCCCTGTTCAACATCATCGAGGGCGGCGCACAGGAGCGCGGCAAGCGCGCAGGCACCGAGAATATCCCCGGTATCGTAGCTCTTGCAGCAGCACTCAAGGAATCTGTTGACAATATGGAAGCAAACACCGCAAAGATTATCCCCATGCGCGATAAGCTGTTTGCAGAGCTTTCCAAGATTCCTCACTCCAAGATTAACGGCTCTCTCGAGCATCATGTTCCCGGCACCGTAAATATGTGCTTCGAGGGCATCGAGGGCGAAAGCCTCCTGCTCCTGCTCGACGCAAAGGGCGTATGCGCATCCTCAGGCTCCGCCTGCACCTCCGGCTCTCTCGACCCCAGCCATGTTCTGCTGTCCCTCGGTCTGCCCCACGAGGTTGCTCACGGCTCCCTCAGACTGTCCATCGGCGAGTACAACAACATGGACGAGATTGACCACATCATCAAGGTAGTTCCCGAGGTAGTTTCCTACCTGCGCAGCATGTCTCCCGTATGGGAAGACCTCGAAACAGGCAAGAAGCCCCACCTTATTTAATAATAAACTTATCTAACATATTCAGGAGGAATAATCATGGCACTGTATAGCGATAAAGTAATGGACCATTTCCAGAATCCCCGCAATGTAGGTAAAATCGAGGACGCACAGAATGTAGGTATCGGCGAAGTCGGTAACGCAAAGTGCGGCGATATTATGAAGATGTACCTCAAGGTTGAGGACGGCATCATTGCTGACTGCAAGTTCAACACCTTCGGCTGCGGCAGCGCAATTGCAACCAGCTCCATGGCAACCGAGCTTATCATGGGCAAGAAGCTGGAAGAGGCACTTGAGCTTTCCAACAAGGCAGTTGTTGAGGCACTCGACGGTCTGCCCACCCACAAGATTCACTGCTCCGTTCTCGCTGAGGAAGCTGTCAAGGCAGCAGTCAAGGACTACTACGACAAGAACGGCATCGAGTATGACCACGAGAAGTTTGCTCAGACTCACGACTGTGAACACTGCGCTGACTGATAACTGAAAATAAAAAAGCTCCGCAACACAATGTGTTGCGGGGCTTTTTTAGCTTTATTATGCCGTTTGGCTTTGCAGAAGAAGTGAGCTTACGCCCTTGCAAAGGAAGGGGAATGCAACTGCGATTGCGACATGCAGAACGGCGGACTGATTAATGATAATCGGACCGAAGCTGACAGCATACTCAAACCAAATGCACGGAATGCCTGCCGCAAGCATAATTGCAATGCCGGGAACGACAAGGCCGAATTTTGCAAGTCCCTTGATGCGATGCACCTGAATTGCGCAGTCGACTGCCAGTGATGCAACGGCGAGGAAAGCGGTGATGATGCAAACGGGATAGTTAAACGAGCCGTCCGTAACAACCGACTTAACCATGAAGAACACGGTGACCATACCGAGCAGCGTGGTTGCAAGCGTTGCCTGCCATGTGCTGTGACCGACACACTGATTGATTGATGCAAGTGAAAGCAGCATTACCGATGCGCCGAGCAGAATGTCGAGAATTATCCACATTGTAAGCTCGGTCTTATCCGAGAATATGAAGCAGTGAGTCATAAAGCCCATAAATCCGCAGAGGGTAACTACGATGAATAGTGCCTGCCATAGCTGAACATTGTTAAATTTACGCAGCCACAGCATGCAGCCGAATGCCGAAACGATGATAAGAATATTTGTGAGGCCCGTTGCTAATTCGGGCATAGAGGAAACCATACTAACACTCCAATGAATAGAAATTGCTTATTTAGAAATATTTGCGATGAGATGTTTTATCTGCTCGAGGTAGCCTCGAAGCTCGCTGTTTGCTCTGCCTCTGCACTTTTTTGCGGCGGACAGAAGCGACTCAGCGGCAGCTACAAGCTCGTTGAACAGTGAATCTGAAGCAGGCGGTGGTGCAGCCTGCTTTGCTCGGGATACGGGTATTCCCTCGGTTATGTTGAGGAATTTGCCCTCAGCAAGGTCAAAGCTTGTGCCGCTGTACGGCGCAAAGGCCTTGAAGCCAAGCTCGTTGTTAAGGCAGGCGGTGAAGCTTTCGCAGCTTTCATGGTCGCCGTGATTGACAAACACAAGCTCGGGCTTTTTCTCAAAGCCCTTAATCCACGCTATTAGCCCGTCCTTGTCGGCGTGACCGCTGATACCCGGAAGCAGGCTTATCTCGGCTCTGACATTGATATCCTCGCCTAAGAGCTTTACATTCTTAGCGCCGTCATTCAGCAATCTGCCGAGTGTTCCCGACGACTGATAACCGACAAACAGCACCAGCGATTCGGGCCGCCAAAGATTGTGCTTCAGATGATGGCGCACGCGGCCTGCGTCGCACATACCCGAGGCGGAGATTATGACCTTCGGTGTCTTGTCCTGATTTATTGCCTTTGACTCCTCCTGACTTACCGCAAGGTTAAGACCGGGGAAGCAAATCGGGTTTGCACCGGAGCGGATAAGCTCGGCCATCTCCTCGTCGACAAAGCTCGTGTCGCACTGAAGAAATACACTTGTTGCCTCAATGGCAAGAGGGCTGTCAATATAAACGGGAAAATTGTCGTGACCGTGAACAAGGCCCTGCTGCTTTATCGCTCGGATAAAATACAGCATCTCCTGCGTTCTGCCAACGGCAAAGGATGGGATAATCACATTGCCGCCGCGGTCAAGTGTGCGCTGAATGAACTGTGCAAGGCTTGCAATATAGTCGGGGCGGTCGCCCTCGTGATTGCGGTTGCCATAGGTCGACTCTATTACGAGATAGTCAGCCTCGGCAATATGCTTGGGGTCGCAGAGAATAGGTTGATTAAGGTTGCCTATATCACCGGAAAAGACGATTTTCTTTTCTGCGCCGTTTTCGCTGAGCCATACCTCGATTGCCGCCGAGCCGAGAAGATGTCCGACATCGGTGAAGCGGATTGACACCGCCTCGTTAAGCTCAAGCATTTCACCGTAGCCGCAGGGGCGCAGGCACTTGAGCAGACCGTCAACATCGTCAAGGTCATACAGCGGCTCAACGGGCGGCTCACCGCGGCGCTCAGCCTTTTTGGTTTTCCACTCCGCATCGGACAACTGAATATGCGCGCAGTCGCGCAGCATGATGTCCAGAAGGGCGCAGGTAGCCGCGGTAGCGTAAATGCTGCCGCGGAAACCGTTCTTATAAAGCAGGGGCAGATTGCCCGAATGGTCAATGTGAGCATGGGTTACGAGCACAAAATCAAGCGCTGAGGGGTCAACGGGCAGCTCCTGATTTACAAAGATGTCCTTGCCCTGCTCCATGCCGCAGTCGACGATGCCTTTTTTATCGCCGACCTCAATAAGGGTACAGCTTCCGGTTACCTCGTGAGCAGCACCCAGAAATGTGAGCTTCATGCTTTGATCAGAGCTCCGGAGACCAGGTGCACTCGGGATTGACATCAGGCACTGCAGTCAGCTGCTTGTAGTACAGAGCGCAGGTGAGAGTTCTGAACGGCAGGAAGTAGATGTATACGAGATAGCCGAGACCGATAACGGAGAACAGCTGAATTCCGAGGTCAAAGCCGATGCCGTTGAGAACTGCAATGAGAATTACCCAGCCGAGGAAGCTGAGGTCAAGAACAAAGAGCTCCCACTTGTGGCCCTTCATAAGCTTTTTGCTTTCGTTTATACATTCCATTGCGCTCAGCTCGGGATGCTCAAGCAGCAGGTAGATTGCCATACGGTAGCGGTATAAGGCGATGAAACCGGGAATGATGAACAGCAGTGACCAGAGGAAAACGAAGATGCTTTCAAGTATGTACAGCCAGATGATGCGGAAGAACATTCCGAAGCCGTCAAACAGATTCCATACGGATGCACCCGAGCCTGCAATTGTGTGCAGCGCGAAAATGATGAAGCCGGCACCGATGACCAGAGCCATAACATCAAGAAGGAGGTTAAGCAGTCTTGCGGCAGGTGAGGGCATAGAAGCTACCCAGTCGTCCATAAACTGCGCGGGGTCCATATCCTCTAAGTATCTGTCAAAGCTGTCGCTGTAATCAGCGTTAAGATCGAAATCAACATAGAAAATGTCGCCAAACTGCTTGTCAAAG
>JAZUJB010000120.1:0-4761 GCA_045642545.1 Oscillospiraceae bacterium | reverse complement strand
CTCACCGCCGGGACACATACAGAAGGTGTAGGCGCTTGTGCCGTCCTCAAAATGCGCATTGAGCGAATAGTCCGCGGCAAGCAGATTATCATACTGCGCACCGTACTGCGCAAGGTTGATATCGGCCTGCTTGTGCTCTATGCGTACGCCCATTGAAAACGCCTTAGGCTCCATCGCCACGCCTGCGGAGTTTAGCATCTCGAAGGTATCACGCGCGGAATCGCCGATTGCAAGAATGAGTCTGTCGCATTCAATTGTATATGCTCCATCGGGGCCTTGAACCTCAACGCCCGTGAGCGTATTTTTATCGATAATGAGCCTTGTAAGCTTTGTGTTAAAGCGCACCTCGCCGCCGTTTTCAATAACGGTTTTGCGGATATTCTGCACAACGGTTACGAGAATGTCCGTGCCGATATGCGGCTTGGCATCGTACAGAATATTCTCGGGCGCGCCGTGCTTATGAAACTGCTCGAGCATCCAGCTTATGCGTTTGTCCTTGATGCCCGTATTGAGCTTGCCGTCGGAAAATGTACCTGCGCCGCCCTCGCCGAACTGGACATTGCACTCGGGATTGAGCCGGCCGCCTGCGCGGAAGCTTTCAACTGCCTCCATACGCGACTGCGCATCCATACCGCGCTCGATAACAAGCGGCTTGAGTCCTGCCTTAGACAGCACAAGCGCGGCAAACATTCCCGCAGGGCCGAAGCCGACAATCACGGGTCTTTTTTCTGCCTTTGCGCTCGGAATTTCATACTCGAATTTCTCGTAGGGGCAGACATTCTTGCTCTTTGCTCTTCTGATCGCCCGTTCCTCGTTTCTGACCTCCACCGCAACGGCATACAGCCAGTGAATGTCGTTCTTCTTTCTTGCATCGAGGGACTTTTTAGTTATTGTATATGCGACTATTTCTCGCTCGAATATGCCGAGCTCCTTAGCCGCAAGAGTTTTAAGCTTTGCCTCAGGCTCGTCAGCTCCGAGGCGTATATTTCTTACTAAAATCATTCTCCGAGCCTCCCTGCCAGATAGCCGCTTGCCCACGCCCACTGCAAATTGTAGCCGCCGCAGTCGGCGTCAACATCAAGAAGCTCGCCGCAGATGAACAGGTGCGGCACAAACCAGCTTTCCATTGTCGACGGATTTACGCCCGTAGTCTTTATACCGCCCGCAGTAACCTGCGCGCTGTCGAAGCCGCCTACTCCCAGCAGCTTGATTTCAAAGTCCTTGCACGCATCTGCAATTGCCTCAAGGCTTGCATCGTCAAGCTCGCACAGTCTGCGCGTGCCGCCTACCTGCGCGTACTTTACCACCATCTTGCCGAGACGGTTGTGCAGCACACCAGTGAGGATATCGTCTGCCGTGAGATTGGGCATTGCTTCAACTCTGCTCATTATAAGCTCCGCAACGCTTTCGGCTTCCACTCCCGGCAGAAAATCAATATGCACCGTACCGCCCTCGCCGCAGAAGGAGGCCGCTCTTGAAATATCAAACGCAGCAGGACCCGAAAGTCCCGTTTCGGTAAACTGAAGCTCGCCTAAGCTTCTCGCAAGCTCTTCGCCGCCTGCGGTAAGGCGAACTGCCGCCTGCGCACGCACGCCCTTTAGCGCGCGCGGATATGTCGGGTCGGTTACAAGCTGCACAAGTGCCGGACGCAGCGCGGTGCGCTTATGACCGAGATTTTTAAGAAGGTCGTAGCCGTCGGTAACGCCGCCTATCTTTGCACCCGCAGCGCCGCCGCAGGCCATAATGACAAAGTCGGCATTGATATCGCCGTCATCTGTGCGCACTAAAAAGCCCTCGCCGCGCTTAATAAGCTCTCTTGCGGGACACGCGGGTCTGACCTCGATATTCTCGCGGCACAGCGCAAAGCGCAGTACATCAACAACGCTGTTTGCCGAATTTGACAGCGGATAGACTCTGCCGCCGTACTCAGTGACTGTCAGCAGACCGAGGCTGCGGAAAAACTCCAGCACCTTTTTGGGTGGAAATTTCTCAAGCGCGGTAAGCACAAAATCGGGCTGCTCACCGTGGTAGTTTACAGGTGCGGCATCGACATTGGTGAGGTTGCAGCGGCCGTTGCCCGTTGCAAGCAGCTTTTTGCCCACTCTCTGCTGACGCTCAAGCACTATTATTCTGTTGTCGGGATTTTCCGAGGCGGAAAGCGCTGCCATCATTCCCGAGGCACCGCCACCGATTACAACTACTGTTCTCATATTCTTATCACTCGCAGTCTATGATAAATCTCTGCCGTTTGCGCGATTTGTTTTTTATTATATAATATATTATGTAGCTTTTCAACAAACTAAGTGGCGCGAGGTGCATTTTATATGCAGCAAAAAACACCCTATGCAGTACTGCATAGGGTGTTTGCGTTAATCTTATTCGATTGAAATCATATAGTAGTAGACAGGCTGACCGCCGTTTACTGCGGAAACCTCTGCATCGGGGAAGTAGCCCTCGAGCGCCTCGGCTGTCTGCTCTGCAGTTTCGCCGTCGACATCCTCGCCGTAATAAACAGTGATTATTTCGGGGTCGAAATCGTTGATTGACCAGCTCATTTCCTTGAACAGCGTCTGCATATCGGTGTAGCTGCCGAGAAGCTTGCCGTCAAGCAGTGCGAGATACTCGCCTGCGTGAATGATATGTCCGTCAAAGTCGGAGTCGCGTGCCGCGTAGGTTACCTGTGCGGTGTGAACGCTCTTGATGGACTCCTCGAGAGTTTCGACAATGCCTTCAACCTCGTCGCTTGAATCGAAGTTCAGCAGAGCGGTAACGCCCTGGGGAACGGTTTTTGTGGGGATAACAACAACCTTCTTGTCCTGGCAGATGGGAATGCACTGCTCGGCTGCCATAATGATGTTCTTGTTGTTGGGAAGAACGAATACGACCTCAGCGGGAGTGCGGTTGATTTCCTTGAGAATGTCCTGAGTGGAGGGGTTCATTGTCTGGCCGCCGGTAACGATGGTGTCCGCACCGAGCTCGCGGAACAGCTGTGCCATTCCGTCGCCTGCGCTGATTGCAACCACGCCGTAGCGCTTCTCGGGTGCTGCAATGACATCCTCGCCCTCAAGCTCGCGCTCGATTGCCTCGAGGTCATCGGTACTCTGGGCCTTCTTGCCTGCGAGAATATCCTCGTGCTGAGTGCGCATATTTTCAATCTTTGCAAGCTCTAAGGTGCCGTATTTCTGAGCCTTTGTGAGTGCCTCACCGGGGATGTTGGTGTGAACATGAACCTTGAATGCCTCGTCGTCCTCGCCGATTACAAGGCAGTCGCCTATGCTGGACAGATATGCGCGCAGAGGGTCAAGGTCGACATTTTCATCGTTCTTGCGTACGATGAAAACGGTATCAAAGGCGAAGGTGATGTCTTCGGTGTCGAATACATCGAATGCGCCGTTTTCATTTGCGATTGCGCTTGCGGAAACCGCCTTCTTGGGTGCGGAGATTTCACCGCGCAGATAAGCGAGCATGGCTTCAAAGATGACTATGTAGCCCTTGCCGCCTGCATCAACAACGCCTGCCTTGCGCAGAACGGGGTTGATGTTCATGGTGTCCTCAAGTGCTTCATTGCCTGCCCTGATTGCCGTATCGAGCATTTCCTCCATGTCGTCGCAATCCTTGGCGAATGCTTCAGCGGCTGCGGATGTAAGACGGGCGACGGTGAGTATTGTGCCCTCGGCGGGCTTCATGACTGCCTTATAGGCTGCCTCAACGCCTTCGTTCATAGCTGCTGCAAATTCCTTTGCGCCAACGGTTTCCATACCCTTGAGTCTGCGGGAAATTCCGCGGAACAGCAGGGACAGAATAACGCCGGAGTTGCCGCGTGCGCCGCGCAGCAGTGCGCTTGCAACGCAATCCGCAGCTGCGTCAACAGCGTGATACTCCTTTTTTCTGAGCTCGGTTGCGGCAGCATTCATGGTAAGACCCATATTTGTGCCGGTATCGCCGTCGGGGACGGGGAAAACATTAAGCTCGTTTATTAACTGGGTGTTTTCTGCAAGTGCCGCATCTGCACAAAGTATCATATCCTTAAAGGCTGCGGCATCAATGTATTCTCTCAAAGTTTCTTACCTCCGGGAGGGAATTATCTGTATATTATCCGATGATTACGGTGTCGACAAAAACATCAACGCTCTTGACGGGAACGCCGGTTGCGTTTGCTACCTTGTAGCTGACTTCCTTAATAATACTTCTGCACACCGCGCTGATATTAACGCCGTTGTCAACGCCGATGTGGAGCTCCAGACTTAAACTACCATCGTCATTAAAGTGCGTAAACACACCCTTTGACATTGATTCTCTTCTTAAAAGCTGGAGAGGTCCGCCTTCCTTGCTGCGTCCTGCCATACCCTTGACACCGAAACAGCTTGTCGCCGCAACGCCTGCAATATTCGTAAAAACATCGCTGGTAATACTGATATTGCCCTTTTCATTGCTGATATTTACCATCGAAACGACTCCTCTCAACTAAGTGTTAAAAAAATAGCGACTTTGCCACAAATACCTTAGTATTATAATACAGTGTTCCCCAAAGTACAAGTATAATTTATCAAACTGTTAGCAGGATTTTGTTGTTTACACGGCTTTTTCAAAGTGTTAGACTCTATTCAGTTAAACATATAGATATGGAGATGACAAATATGGCCAGAAAATTCAAAACGATGGACGGCAATGAAGCAGCTGCACATGTAAGCTATGCGTTTACCGAGGTAGCGGCAATTTACCCCATCACCCCGTCAAGCCCCATGGCAGACTTTGTTGACC
>JAZUJB010000119.1:0-2181 GCA_045642545.1 Oscillospiraceae bacterium | reverse complement strand
GCAGGCCGAGAGCGAGGACCTGTCCATCATCGGTCAGTTCGGCGTCGGCTTCTACTCCGCATTTATGGTATCCGACAAGGTCACCGTCATCTCCAAGAAGTACGGCGAGGAAACCGGCATCAAGTGGGAAAGCACCGGCGCTGACGGCTACACCGTCACCGAGTGCGACAAGTACACTGTCGGTACCGATGTAATTATGCACATCAAGGAAGATACGGAAGAGGAAATCTTCGGCTCCTTCCTCGAGGTATGGAAGCTCAAGGCACTTGTCAAGAAGTACTCCGACTATGTCCGCTGGCCCATCGTCATGGACATCACCCGTCAGGAGCAGCAGCCCACCGGCGAGACCGACAAGGACGGCAATCCCGTCATGCAGAATGTCAATGTCACCGCTCCCGAGACCGTCAACTCCATGGTCCCCATCTGGCAGCGCAGCAAGGCCGATGTAACCGACGAGCAGTGCGCCGAGTGGTACAAGGAGACTACCCGCGACCAGACCGACCCCGCAGTTGTTCTGAGAGTAAACGCAGAGGGCAATGTTTCCTACAAGGCAATGCTCTTTGTTCCCGGCAAGGATATTGACAACAAGATGAGCGGCGCAACCAAGAAGGGCATCAAGCTCTACTGCAACGGCGTTCTGATTATGGAGGACTGCGACAAGCTCGTTCACGATTACTTCGAGTTCGTACGCGGCGTTGTCGACTCCCCCGACCTCAGCCTGAACATCTCCCGCGAGATTCTTCAGCACAACCGTCAGCTCAAGATTATCGGCCAGAACCTTGAAAAGAAAATCAAGGGCGAGCTCGAGAAGATGCTCCGCGATGACCGTGCAAAGTACGAGGAGTTCTGGAAGAACTTCGGTATCCACATCAAGTGCGGTGTCTGCGACGAATACGGCCGCTACACCGACTTCCTCAAGGACCTGCTCATTTTCTACACCTCCGAGGATTCCACCCAGACCCTCAAGGAGTACTACGATAATATGCCCGAGAGCCAGAAGGCAATCTACTACTGCACTGCCGACAGCGTAAAGAAGGCAATGAGCCTGCCCCAGTGCGAGGATGTCCTCTCCCGCGGCTATCAGATTCTTTACCTCGACCACCCCATCGACGAAACCGCACTCCAGCAGATTCGTATGTACGAGGGCAAGCCCTTCCTGAACATCATCACCGAGGACCTCGGCTTCCAGACCGAAGAGGAAAAGAAGGCAGAAGAGGAAAAGACCGTTCAGAACAAGGAGCTGTTCGACTTCATGGTCGAGAGCATCGAGGCAGAGCATCTCAAGCAGGTCACCCTGACCAGCAAGCTCGTATCCTCCGCCTGCTGCCTGACCACCACCGGCGGTCTGACACTCGAGATGGAAAAGTACTTCCGTATGGGACCGAGCGAGGAGATGCGCAAGCTGCGCGCAGAGCGTGTGCTTGAGGTTAACGGCGAGCACCGCGCATTCAAGGCGATCAAGGAAGCTTTTGATGCAGGCGACAAGGAAAAGGCTGCCGCACTGAGCAAGATTCTCTACGCACAGGCAGAGCTTATCGCGGGTGTTGAGATTGAAGACCCCGCAGCATACGCAGAGCTCGTTTGCGGCTTATTCTAAAAAGCGATTAGCTGTTCACCCTTTCGGTTTCGCATTCGCTCAACCACCTCCCCTCAAGGGGAGGCAAAGAGGTAATTGATTTGATGAAAAAAAGACTTGGAATTTACATTCATATACCGTTCTGCGTGAGCAAATGCGGCTATTGCGATTTCTACTCGCTGGCAGGCAAGACTCAGCGAATGCCCGACTATCAGAGGGCGCTTTTAAGCCACATCAGCGAGTCGGCGGATAACATTTCCGCCTACGAGGTAGACAGCATCTACATCGGCGGCGGAACGCCGAGCTGCTACGGCGCAGAGCGCATCGTGGAAATTCTCGATGAGCTCATGCGCCTCGGCAATGTCCGTCTTGACTCGGAGATTACCCTTGAGGTAAACCCCGACACCGCAAGACTCGACGAACTGAAGTTTCTGCGCCGCGAGGGCGTAAACCGCATCTCAATCGGAGTGCAGTCGGCAAACAACGACATTCTCCGAATGATAGGCCGCCGCCACAACTTCAAGCAGGCCGAGCAGGCGGTTGAAAACGCGCGCAACGCAGGCTTTGAGAATGTCAGCCTCGACCTCATCTACGGTCTGCCGAGC
>JAZUJB010000118.1:0-3474 GCA_045642545.1 Oscillospiraceae bacterium | reverse complement strand
ACAATTGAATGCGACAGACTCATTCTTGCAATCGGCCATTCCGCGCGTGATACCTTCGAGATGCTAAACTCCGCAGGCGTGCCGATGGAGCCTAAGGCGTTTTCAATGGGCGTACGCATAGAGCACAAGCAGGCCGGTGTCAACCTTGCGCAGTACGGTGCGCAGTATGATAATCTGCCTGCCGCGGACTATTCGCTCAATGCGCATTTTGAGGACGGCACAAGCGCCTACACCTTCTGTATGTGTCCCGGCGGTGAGGTCATTGCCGCAGCATCGGAGTGCGGCGGAGTTGTAACAAACGGAATGAGCCGTTCAAGGCGCGATGAGGAAAACGCAAATTCAGCCCTGCTCGTAACGCTCTCACCCGAGGACTTCCCCGACAAGAGCACCCTCGGCGGTATGTACTGGCAGAGGGAGATTGAGCAAAGCGTGTTCAAGGTTGGAAACGATTACAGAGCCTGCTCGCAGACGGTGGGCGATTTTCTCAACCACAGACCGAGCGAGTGCGCAGGCAGCGTTACGCCCAGCTACAAGCCCGGCGTGCACTGGTGCAATCTGCACGAGGTGCTGCCCACGGTAATCACCTCGGTGCTGGAAAAGGCAATTCCGGAGCTTGGCAAAAAGCTCAGCGGCTTTGACAATCCCGAGGCGGTGCTAACAGCACCCGAAACGCGCTCATCCTCACCCGTGCGCATTCTGCGAAACGAGCTGCGCACATCTGAGATACGCGGACTGTACCCCTGCGGAGAGGGCGCGGGCTATGCCGGCGGCATAAGCTCCGCGGCGGTAGACGGAATGAAGTGCGCAGAGTGTCTGATTGAAAGCTTATAACTATAATATGTATACAGTGTGCGTTTTTCGCACACTGTATATTTTTTGCGCTTGTGGTGCTTGCTTGTGCTCACCACTACATATTGTGGTGACCGATGATAACAAAAAATGAGCAAATTATGAACGGACAAAAATCCGCGAAGCATTGAAAGTGCTGGATTTTTTGAAAACAAGCGCGAAATCCGCCTTGAAATATGCTTGAAAACGATAACTATCTGTAAAATGGCAAACACAATATTTTGTGGTCAAAGTGGTTACAAAGCGGTAAAAGCGACTATATTTTGTGTCTGTTTCTCTTGACAACACAAGATGCATAGTCTATTATGAGTAACGCTAACAATTCGAAAAGGTGTAACTATGCAGATTTCAGGACTACAAAAACTGACGCTGCTCGACTACCCGGGAACAGTTGCCTGTACAATGTTTACGGCAGGGTGCAATTTCAGATGCCCATTTTGCCATAACGCGATGCTGGTGCTGCCCGAGCAGATTGAGGAGGCCTCGCTGAGCGAGGACGAGGTGCTGAGCTTTCTGAGAAAGCGGCAGGGCGTGCTTGAGGGTGTAGCGATAACGGGCGGTGAGCCCCTGCTTCACGCGGATATGCCTCAGCTGCTGAGAAAGATAAAGGCCCTCGGCTACAAAATCAAACTTGATACCAACGGCTCAAACCCGAAGCTTCTGCGCGAGATTGTGGAAGCGGGCCTGGTCGACCGCGTGGCGATGGATATTAAAAACTCGCCTGAAAGCTACCCCGAAACCGTGGGCTGCAGAGTCGATATGGCTGCAATTGAGGAATCGAAGAACTTCCTTTTGAGCGGCGTAATCGATTACGAGTTCCGCACTACGGTGGTCAAGGGCATCCACACGGAAGAAAGTCTCATTGAGGCGGCAAGGTGGATAGAGGGCGCTAAGGAATACTACCTGCAGCAGTTCAAGGATTCGGGAAACCTTATTAAGCCCGACGAGCTTTCGGCATTTGACGAAAAAGAGATGCACGCACTGGCGGACGCGGTACGAAAATATGTACCTGCAGTCGAAGTCAGAGGCGTATGATAAACGGAGGATATAAAGATGTACCAGATTATCAAAAGAGACGGCAAAATTGCTGATTTTGACATCAACAAGATTGCAAACGCAATAAAGAAGGCCTTCGAGGCAACCGAAACCGAGTATACCGAGAATATAATCGACTTCCTCGCACTCAAGGTTTCTGCAGATTTCCTGCCCAAAATCAAGGACGGCTATGTTGCCGTTGAGGATATTCAGGACAGCGTCGAGGCAGTTCTCTCCCGCGGCGGCTACGAGGGTGTTGCAAAGGCATACATTCTCTACCGTAAGAACCGCGAGAAGCTGCGTAACATGAAGAGCACTTACCTTGACTACAAGGAAACCGTCAACAGCTATGTAAACATTCTCGACTGGCGCGTCAAGGAAAACTCCACCGTTACATATTCCGTCGGCGGACTTATCCTCTCCAACTCCGGCGCAATCACCGCAAACTACTGGCTCAGCGAGATTTATGACGAGGAAATCGCAAACGCACACCGCAACTGCGATATCCACCTGCACGACCTGTCCATGCTGACCGGCTACTGCGCAGGCTGGAGCCTCAAGCAGCTCATTCAGCAGGGTCTCGGTATCCCCGGCAAGATTAATTCCTCTCCCGCAAGCCACCTTTCCACCCTCTGCAATCAGATGGTCAACTTCCTGGGCATCATGCAGAACGAATGGGCAGGCGCACAGGCATTCTCCTCCTTTGATACCTATCTTGCTCCCTTTGTCAAGATTGACAACCTCAGCTACAAGGAAGTCAAGCAGTGCATCCAGTCCTTCATCTTCGGTGTCAACACTCCGTCCCGCTGGGGCACTCAGGCACCCTTCTCCAACATCACCCTCGACTGGACCTTTCCCGCTGACCTCAAGGATATGCCCGCAATAGTCGGCGGCAAGGAGCAGGACTTCACCTACGGCGACTGCGTCGAGGAAATGAAGATGGTCAACAAGGCATTCATCGACATCATGATTGAGGGCGATGCCAACGGCCGCGGCTTCCAGTACCCGATTCCCACCTACTCAATCACCCGTGATTTTGACTGGTCTCCCACAGAGAACAACAAGCTTCTGTTCGAGATGACCGCAAAGTACGGCACTCCGTACTTCTCCAACTACATCAACTCCGATATGGAGCCCAACGATGTCCGCTCCATGTGCTGCCGTCTGCGCCTCGACCTTCGCGAGCTGCGCAAGAAGTCCGGCGGTTACTTCGGCTCAGGCGAAAGCACCGGCTCTGTCGGCGTTGTTACCATCAATATGCCCCGTATCGCATATCTCGCAACCGATAAGGAAGACTTCTACAGACGCCTCGATAAGCTGATGGATATCGCAGCACGCTCACTGAAGATTAAGCGTACCGTCATCACCAAGCTTCTCAACGAGGGTCTTTACCCCTACACCAAGCACTACCTCGGCTCCTTCGATAACCACTTCTCCACCATCGGTCTCGTCGGTATGAACGAGGCAGGCCTCAACGCAAATTGGGTCCGCGCAGACATGACCACCGAGAAGTGCCAGGAGTTCACCAAGGAAGTTCTCAACCATATGCGTGAGCGCCTCTCCGACTACCAGGAGAAGTACGGCGACCTG
>JAZUJB010000117.1:0-2910 GCA_045642545.1 Oscillospiraceae bacterium | reverse complement strand
AGTAACAGAAGCCTTGGTAATCTTCTTGGGGATGTAACGGTTTCCAGCCTTGATTTCCTGCTCGGCAATGAACTTCTTGATTTCGTCGATTGCGATAGGATCGTCGACCTTGCCGCGGGTGCAAGCGTCTTCGCAGCGGCGGTTGCAGATGCTGCCGCAGACTGCGGGGAACGGGTTATCCTGCTTGGTGAGCTTGAGAGCATCGAGGTAACGGCCTTCGGATGCCATCTTGATGTAGCCCTGAACTGCGATATGTGCAGGACATGCGGTCTTACAGGGAGCTGTACCGGTGTCATAGCAGTTGACCTGGTTGTCGTCCTTGTAGTTTTCGTTCCACATATGCTTGCCCCATCTGGTATCTTCGGGGTTGGGGAACTTGGGATATTCAATGGGACCGCTCTTGGTGCAGAGCTTCTGGCCGAGCTTTGCAGCGCCTGCGGGGCAGACCTCAACACACTTGCCGCATGCTACGCACTTTTCGGTTTCAACATGTGCGCGATATGCAGATGCGGAGAGGTTGGGAGTATTGAACAGCTGGGAGGTACGCAGTGCGTAGCAGACACCCAGTGCGCAGTTACAGATAGCGAAGATCTTGTCCTCACCGTCGATATTGGTGATCTGGTGGACATAGCCCTCTTCCTCTGCACGCTGGATAACTTCCATAACCTGCTCGTAGGTAGCATTGGCGATGCCGTCTTTGCCGGTCTCATCACAGTAGCGTGCGCAGTCACCGACAGCGATGCACCAGTACTCGGGCATATCACCGGAGCCGCGGCCATTGAAGGACTCAACGGTACGGCAGGAGCAGCGGCCGATTGCATAGTAATCATACTTCTTCAGCCAGTGAGAAATATACTCAACAGAAACTGACTTGGACTCGTGCTGGATTGCCTTCTCAACGGGGAGAACATGCATGCCGATGCCTGAGCCGCCAGGAGGTACCAGCTGAGTGATTCCTTCCAGAGGAAGTCTTGCCATATTGTTAAAGAATTCGGAAACCTCGGGGTACTTTTCAATCTGAGCCTGCTTCATGTTCAGGAATTCTGCTGCGCCGGGAACAAAGCGGGGGAGTATGTACTGCTTGGTGTGAGTGGGATTCTCCCAGTTGTACTCGATGATACCGACTTCACTCATTTCCTGCAGCTTTGCATCGAGCTTGTCTTTCTCCCAACCGGTCAACTTTACCATTTCGTCGAGAGTTGCGGGAACACGGTTTTTGGGCATTGCAAGAGCGATATCGACCATATCGTCATCGAGGATATTGCACAAGCCCCAGTATTCGGGGTCGGCTTCGGTAATCTTCTCGATACCGAGCTGCTGCATTGCGCGGTCGGTCATCTTCTTGCCGAGCTGGAACAGTTTTTCTTTGTTAGTAACCATTCGGATACTCCTTTCAGATATGTACAAAAAGTTTACTTTAGTCTATACCGATTGTAATTATAACATTTTCAATTCATTTCAGCAACATACAAATATGCAAATATATATGAATTTTATATACAATTTGTTCAATAAATTATTGTACACTTTGTCTGTTGAAATGAATTGATTTATTAAGCTATAATTAACTCAACACATCGCATCAAAAAATTAACAAAAGGAGCAAATTCTATGGCAACATTAAGACCTAAAATAGTCAAGCTTGCAAAAATCATAGGCGGTCCCTCCGGCATCATCGTCAAGATAGATGAGAACACTCCGGAATACTACTGCATGGCTGATATTGTAAGCGATGACGAGGCCGACATCGCCATCGCTGCCGGTCTGCGCAAAAACCGCACTGCCGAGTATCTTGCAAAGAAGGTCGGCAAGACCGTAGAGGAAATTCAGCCCGCACTCGATAACCTCGTAGATTACGGCATTTTCCGCCGTACATACAGTGCCGAGGATAACGGCGATGTTTACTTCATGCAGATTTTTGCCCCCGGCATTCTTGAGATGATGGTAAACAACAAGCAGCTGCTTGAAACTCATCCCGAGGTAGGCCGCGCATTTGAGGAGTACACCCGTCTGCGTATGCAGACTCTCGGTCCCCTGCTCCCCAACGGCTACGGACTTATGCGCGTTATCCCCTGCGAAAGCGCAATCAAGGACAATCCCGATGCAGTTCCCTACGAAAAGCTCAGCTACTATCTGAACAAGTACGACATATTCTCCGTATCCCCCTGCTCCTGCCGTGCATCTCGCACCAGCATCGGCGACGGCTGCGGCCATCTCGACGAGGATATGTGTATTCAGATGGGCAAGGGCGCAGAGCACTATATCCGTTCCGGCCGTGCAAGACAGATTACCCGCGAGGAGGCTATGGAGATTATTCTTCGCGCAGAGGAAAACGGACTTATGCACGACATTCCCAATATCGAGGAAGCCGGCGACAGTGCCGCAATCTGCAACTGCTGCGCATGTGCATGCTTCGGTCTGCGTGCAGGTATGATGTTCGGCGCACGCGATGCTATCCGCTCCAACTATGTTGCAGTCGTTGACGAGGCAAAGTGTGTTGCCTGCGCTCAGTGTGTCGAGGTCTGCCCCGGCAATGCTCTGAAGCTCGGTCAGAAGCTCTGCTCCACCAATGACACCACTCCCCCCGACTATGTCAAGGTTACCGATACCGTTTTCGTCAAGAAGGCATTCAATCCCGACTACCGCGAAAACCGCGAGGACACCCTGCCCTCCGGCACTGCACCCTGCAAGGTTGCATGTCCTGCTCACATTCCCGTTCAGGGTTATCTGAAGCTTGCTGCTCAGGGCCGCTACACCGACGCGCTCGAGCTCATCAAGAAGGAAAATCCCTTCCCCGCAGACTGTGGCCGCATCTGCAACAAGCGCTGCGAGGACGCCTGCACCAGAGCAAGCGTTGACGAGGCAGTTGCAATTGACGAGGTCAAGCGCTTCATTGCTGACCACGACCTT
>JAZUJB010000116.1:0-7810 GCA_045642545.1 Oscillospiraceae bacterium | reverse complement strand
TTCCTAAGACCGCTTGGCCTCCGACTTGACATTCAGATTCGCAACCGTATCGCAAATCACGGTATTGCTCTCAGCGAGGTTATCAAGTGCCTCATCTACAAGCTCGGGTGAAACAGAAATAAGCTGCGCTGTTGCAGCAACAAGCTTATCCCTCGGAATGAAGCAATGACCGTTTCCGGAGTTGTGCTGCAGCTCGAAAACTGCCGCAGCAGATATTCTGTTTACGCTATCCCCTTCAATTCCGAGTTCAAGCGCAAGGTTGTCAGCCTCCGCAAAGCTTGCCCCGATATGGCTTGCGGAAATTATGTACGGATTTTCGTGTACAACCTCAAGCGCCGAGTCACCGTATGATTTGTATAATCTCAGTGCAATCAGCGGCTGAATATTATAGGCGCACAGAAATTCAGTAAGTCTGCGGACACCGGCCTGTTTTTTGAAGCTTGCACAGATATCACGCGCTTTTGATGAACCTATGCCTTTGATTTCAGCAAGCTTTTCGGGCTGCATTTCAAGCACATCAAGTGATTTTTCTCCGAATCTGTCTACTATCATAGCAGCAGTTGCAGGACCCACGCCCCTTACCGTGCCGCCTGCAAGATATTCATATATAGCATCTGCGGAGGTCGGCAGCAATCTGTTCGACTGCTCGATTTTGAACTGTCTGCCGTGCTGAGCATGAGTCATCCATGTGCCTTCTGCGGAAATCATCTCACCGGGAGCAATATACGGCAGGCATCCCACCGCAGTGATTATCTCGCCTATATCCTGCTCCAAACGCACTACTGCATAGCCGTTCTCGTCATTTCTGTAGATTACAGAGCTTATTATTCCGTTTATCTCAGTTAGCTCGACCATAGATTTCTCCGTGTTCAGATAGTGTAATGTAGCTGTAATTATCAGCGTAGGTTCTTGCGATATGCATTGTAAGCTCATCTGAATTGCTTACATTAAGATGAATATCGGTTTTTAGCGTTCCGTTTTCTCTGAGCCATACAAGGCCCTTCAAGGTCTGCTCAAGCTTCGGCTCGCTGCCCTCAACATCAATTACAAGCCCTATTTGCGTACCCTTGCCCCTGCTGACCGGTGTAAGCAGTAAGCCTTTGAGCGTCCAAAGCAGAAGAATGATAATTGACGCAATTGCAAGCCCTATGACAAAGTTTTCAGCCATTGCTCTGCCCCCTTTTGTTTATTATATGGAACAGAGCCCGTATTGGTTATAGAAGCTTTTTAAGAAACTGACCCGTGTAGCTGTCCTCAAATGCAGCACACTGCTCGGGAGTACCGGTGAAAACTACATTTCCACCGCCGCTGCCGCCCTCGGGTCCGAGGTCTATGATGTAGTCACTGCATTTTATTATATCGAGATTGTGCTCAATAATTATTACCGTATTGCCCGCATCTGCAAGCTTGTCGATAATGTGAATAAGCTTATGAACATCAGACATATGCAGACCGGTTGTAGGCTCGTCAAGTACATATACTGTCGAGCCCGTACTGCGCTTTGAAAGCTCTGTAGCGAGCTTTACGCGCTGTGCCTCACCGCCGGAAAGCGTTGTGCTTGACTGACCGAGCTTTATATAGCCGAGGCCGACCTCGTACAGTGTATCGAGCTTGCTTCGTATCTTGGGTATATTAGCAAAGAATGAGCAGGCTTCCTCTACTGTCATCTCAAGAACTTCATAGATGTTCTTGCCCTTGTATCTGACCTCAAGGGTTTCTCGGTTGTAGCGCTTGCCCTTGCATACATCGCAGGGCACATAGACATCGGGCAGGAAGTGCATTTCAATTTTCTGCAATCCGTCACCCTTGCAGGCCTCACATCGACCGCCCTTGACATTGAACGAGAAGCGTCCGGAGTTATAGCCTCTTATCTTTGCGTCCTCGGTTGCTGCAAAAAGCTCTCTAATATCATTGAACAGCCCCGTGTATGTTGCAGGATTAGAACGCGGCGTTCTGCCAATGGGGCTTTGGTCAATGTTTATTACCTTATCGATATCGTCAAGACCGAAAACACCGTCGCAGCTTCCGGGCTTTGTTTTGGCCCGGTTTTTAATCTGTGCAATTGTTTTATAGAGAATCTCGTTTACAAGCGATGATTTTCCGCTGCCGGAGACACCCGTTACGCAGGTTACAACACCCTTCGGGAATGAAACATCAATGTTGTTGAGATTGTGCTCTTTTGCACCCTTAACAGTTATAAATCCCTTATCCGTTACCCTTCGTGATGACGGCACGGGGATTTTCTTTACGCCACTCAGGTACTGTCCGGTAAGTGACCTTTCGCAGGCGCATATATCATCTACGGTGCCGGCACATACAACCTCACCGCCGTGCACACCCGCCTCGGGGCCTATATCAACTATATAGTCAGCAGTTCTTATGGTATCCTCATCGTGCTCGACTACAATAAGCGTATTGCCCAAATCTCTTAGATTTATCAGGGTTTTGAGCAGCTTTTCGTTGTCACGCTGATGAAGTCCTATGCTCGGCTCATCAAGAATGTACAGCACGCCCATAAGCGAAGCGCCTATCTGAGTGGCGAGTCTTATTCTCTGACTTTCGCCGCCCGAGAGAGTCGCCGCACCGCGAGAGAGCGTCAGGTACTGAAGTCCGACATTTTTAAGGAAGCCGAGTCTGACCTTTATCTCCTTGATAATGCGCTCTGCAATTATCTTTTCCTTTTCGCTGAGCACAAGTCCGTCAATGAAAGAGATTGCATCAACAATGGACATATCGCCCATCTCAGCAATGTTCTTTCCGCCTACAGTTACCGCAAGTGCCTCCTTGCGAAGTCTGAGTCCGTGGCAGCTCGGGCAGCATATCTCAGACATGCATTCCTCGATTTCAGCACGCATTGAAGTACTCTGCGTTTCGTGATAACGGCGTTCGAGATTGTTGCAGATACCCTCAAACGGTTTCTTGAATGTTCCGGAGAAGGAGCCGGACCTGCTTTCACGGTCATACTGCAGGTCGAGCACCTCACCCTTCGTGCCGTAAAGCAGAACATTTTTTACATCTTCTGAAAGCTCATTAATAGGCGTTGACATTGAAAAGCCGTACTTTTTTGCCAAAGCATTATAGTACATTTTTGCAATAGAATCGTTGCCGTTGCTGTTCCAGCCGGACGCCTTGATAGCGCCTTCGGCAAGGCTCAGGCTGTCATCGGGGATTATCAGCTCAGGGTCAATGAGAAGCTGCATGCCGAGGCCGTCGCAGGTCGGACATGCACCGTAGGGTGTGTTGAAGGAAAACATACGAGGAGTAAGCTCTTCGATTGAAATTCCGCAATCCTCACACGCATAGTTCTGAGAGAACATTACCTCGCGTTTTTCGCTGACAATATCGGCAATAACAAGTCCGCCTGCCAAGGACGCTGCAGTTTCAACCGAATCGGTCAGCCTTCTTACAATGTCGGGCTTAATGACAATTCTGTCTACAATGATTTCGATGCTGTGCTTCTTATTCTTTTCAAGCTGTATCGTTTCCGATAACTCGTATATACTGCCGTCAACTCGTGCGCGGACATAGCCTGATTTGCGCGCATCCTCAAACACCTTTACATACTCGCCCTTGCGTGCACGGACAACGGGCGCAAGGATCTGAAGCTTTGTACCTTCAGGCAAAAGCATCAGCTGGTCTATTATCTGGTCAATTGTCTGCTGCTTGATTTCCTTGCCGCACTTAGGACAGTGAGGCACACCGATACGCGCCCACAAAAGACGCATATAGTCGTAGATTTCAGTTACCGTGCCGACGGTTGAGCGCGGATTTCTTGAGCTTGTCTTCTGGTCAATGGAAATTGCCGGTGAAAGGCCCTGAATGAAGTCAAGCTCGGGCTTATCCATCTGTCCGAGGAATTGTCTTGCATATGAGGAAAGGCTTTCGACATAGCGTCTCTGACCCTCTGCATAGATAGTGTCAAAAGCAAGGCTTGATTTGCCGCTGCCGGATACGCCCGTCATAACAACAAGCTTATCTCTCGGAATTTCTATATCAATGTTTTTAAGGTTATTTGCTCTTGCGCCTTTAATTATAATTTTATCGTTCATTACTCACACCAAATCCGCATAAACTCCGCGGGTAATTTTTATCAGCTCATCGGGGTTAAGCTCAACCTGATACCCGATTTTGCCTGCGCTGACCATAATTGTTTCCTTGTCAGCAGCGCTGGAATTAAAGAAAGTTTTAAACTGCTTCTTCATACCTATAGGTGAACATCCGCCGCGCACATAGCCTGTGAGCGCATTAATCTCACTGACATGAATCATTGCAACCGATTTTTCACCGCTCGCTTTAGCCGCTTTTTTCAGCTCAAGCTCGCCTGTAACGGGAATTACAAAGACATATATACTTTTACTTGCTCCGCGGGCTACAAGCGTCTTGAATACTCTTTCAGGGTCCTGACCGCATATTTCAGCAACTGTTCTGCCATCCACAGCCTCGTCTCCGTGCGGATATTCATGGGCAGTGTATTTAATCTTTTTCTGCTCAAGCAGACGCATTACATTTGTTTTCTGTTCTTTCATATTCCGCACCTCGCTTAACTAAATTATTATACCCTTTTTTCGGCTTACTTTCAACAGAAAAAACGGACTTCCGGTAAACACGAAAGTCCGTTTTATTTAACTGAAATCAGTTCTTCTTGAATCTTGCAAGCATATTTTCTACGCTGCCTTCAAGCATTTTGATGAATCTCTCCTCGGTAACCTCGGGAGGCAGCTCCATATTCATATCAAGCCACTGAGAAATAAGACCTACAACGCCGTTTGCATAGAACTCGCAAACAAACTCAAGGTCTGACCACTCAATATTCATCCCCTCTGCAACAATAACGGCAAAACCGTGAATGCAGTAGTGCAGTCTGCGCTTAAAATAGCGAAGCAGATAGGAACGGTTCTGAGAATTGAAAATATTCAGGACAAATGACTTGTTATCATAGAGATAGTGGAAAAACATAAGTACATTTTCGCGCCACTCATCGTAGTATATTTCCTGGGGAAGAACTCTGTTTGCGTCTTCCTCAAATACCCACTCAAGAAGGTCATATACATCATCAAAATGATAATAGAAGGTCTGACGGTTAACGCCGCACTCTTCAACAAGATCCTTTACCGTAATTTTATCAATCGGCTTAACCGAAAGCATTTTTTTCAGAGCATTGCCCAGTGCTTCCTTAGTAGAGCTTGCCATAGTTTTTCTCCTTTTATGTGTTATTAATAATATTTATACCATATATTTTTGAGAATTAATAGTTAAATATTTAAATTTTCGAATAAATATGATTAAATATATGCAAATACTCACAGAAAAGAGCAATTATGAATAACATAAATACGGTAGTCGGCAGATATGCACCCAGTCCGAGCGGTGTTATGCACCTCGGAAATATTGCCACGGCCCTGCTTACATGGCTTGATGCGCGTTCTGCAGACGGAAAGATAGTCTTTCGAATGGAAGACCTTGACCCCGACAGAAGCTCTGCAGATTTTGCAGACTGTATTGCAGATGACTTAAGCTTTCTCGGGCTTGACTGGGACGAAGGCTGGAACAAGGACACAACAAGTGAATATGCTCAAAGCAACCGTACCGAATTGTACGACGATGCATTTCAGCTGCTTATAAACCGTGATATGGTCTATCCATGTTACTGCAGTCGAAGTCAGCGTCTTGCCGCATCTGCGCCGCATCCCGGTGAGGAGCGGATTGATTACGGCTGTAAGTGCAGGCATTTGTCCCCTGCTGAGCGCACGGCGCTTGAAGCAAGCGGCAAGAAGCCTGCATGGAAGGTAAAGGTTCCCGACCGGGAAATTTCTTTTACTGATGCAAACTACGGCTTGCAGCGAGAGAATTTAGCAGACAGCGGTGATTTCATTATCAAGCGCTCGGACGGCGTTTATGCCTATCAGCTTGCCGCTTCCTTTGACGATATGGATATGGGTATCACCCGAGTTGTGCGCGGCCGTGATTTATTAAGCTCCACCGCACGGCAGATATGGCTGATAACCGAGCTTGGCGGCACGCCTCCCGAGTATTGCCACGCTCCGCTTATCATATCCGAGGATAAGAGAAAGATGTCCAAACGCGACGGAGCGTTGAATATCAAAACGCTTAGGCTGCAGTACTCGGCTGAAGAGATAGTAGGCATGCTTGCGCAGCACTTAAAGCTTGCTGACGGAAGTCCAACAACGCCTCAAGACTTGCTTAAAGCCTTCGACTGGAGCAAGGTTCCGAAAAACGATATTATAATAAAATGAAGCCCTCCTTTGAGGGCTTCATTTTTAGTTTGCTTTCAGTATTTCAGCAATTTCAGCAACATTATTGAGAATATAATCGGGCTTTCTCTCAGCAGCATTGATATCATCCATTGTGCTTTCACCGGAAAGTACACAAATTGATACCGCACCTGCATTCTGAGCTACTGCAATATCCGTATACAGTCTGTCGCCGACACAGCAAATCTGCTCATTGGGAACACCGGTCTTCATTGAAATAATGTCGACCATATTTCTGTTGGGCTTACCGATAAACTCGGGCTTTACGCCGCTTGATGCAGTAAGGAGCGCGCAGATGCTGCCACAGTCGGGCAGGACCTCGTCAGCAGGCATCGGGCATACCCAGTCAGGATTTGCCGCAATAAATGCCGCACCGCGACGCAGATAGTGAACTGCCTTATCAAGCTTTTCGTAGGTAAGCTCTGTATCAAAGCCTACGCAAACAACCTTGACATCGTCCTCGCCGAGCTTTACGCCGTAGCTTTCAAGCTCGCCCATGAAAGCCTTTGTGCCGACGGGATATACTGTGCAGCCGGGGAACTTATTGTTCAGATACATTGCGGTTGCCATTCCGGATGTAAATACATTCTCCATTTCACAGGGGAAGCCGAGTCTGCGTAGTCTTGTTACATAGTCGACGCCTGCGCGGGAAGAGTTGTTGGTCAGATAAATATACTCTCTTCCGGTAGCCTTGATTGTATCTATGAAATCTACCGCACCGTCAAAAACTTCATCGCCGAGGTAAAGAGTGCCGTCCATATCCAAAAGAAACAGCTTTGTATTTAGCAGCTTATCCATCAAATCTTGCTCCTATCTTTAATTTAACATCAGCATTATATAGCCAAACCCCCTCAAAATCAACTTATAACTATATATTCTTGCAAAAGGTCTCAGTTATGATAGAATATCTACAAGACTTAAAGACGGGGAATTGCTATGGATATTGCTTTTAATAACGACTGGCTGTTCACCGAGTCGTATGATGACGGGTTTGAAAACGCAGTAAAGGTGCGTCTGCCCCATACGACAAAGGAGATTCCTTACAATTATCAGGACTTTACGGCATATCAGATGCTGTGCGGGTACAGAAAACAGTTTTTTGCTCCCGAGGACTGGGCCGATAAGTGCGTTTTGCTGCGCTTTGACGGTGCTGCACACGATGCAACCGTTTGCTGCAACGGACAGCAGGTCGCGCATCACGCCTGCGGCTATACCGCATTTACGGCAGATATCACTAAGCAGCTTATATTCGGCGCTGAAAACACCGTAACCGTAAAGCTTGACTCGAGAGAAAGCCTAAACACTCCTCCCTTTGGATTTGTAATTGACTACCTCTGCTACGGCGGCTTGTACCGTGAGGTTACTATGCAGGTTAAGAGCAAGGCGTACATTAAGGATATGCTTATAGAAAACACAAGCCTCGACGGAATATCTGTCCGCATTGATACATCGGTCGAGCTTGATGACAGCAAGCTGCTTACCGAAGTGCTCGACGCAGCAGGAAAAGTTGTTGCATCTGCGCTCGGTAATCGCTTTGA
>JAZUJB010000115.1:0-4006 GCA_045642545.1 Oscillospiraceae bacterium | reverse complement strand
CGCATCAGCGACGATGCGGATATCGACAGCTTCCTCATAATAACCTTCACCAAGGCGGCGGCAGCGGAGCTTAAAAGCCGCATAACCGATGAAATTGCCGAGCGCCTTGCCTATGAGCCGGATAACCGCAGACTGCGCCGTCAGAGCGCACTGTGTCAGAAGGCGCAGATAGGCACAATCCACAGCTTCTGCGCTACGCTTTTGCGCGAGCATTGCCACGCGGCGGGACTCTCACCCGAGTTCAAGGTGATTGAGGAGGACCGCGCCGAGGCAATAAAGCAGCGCGTTATTGAGCGCGTGATGGACGCTGCCTACGAAAAGCCCACGGAGGGCTTTAAGCTGCTTGCCGATACCGTCGGCAGAGGCAGGGACGACAGCCGCCTTTCCGCGTTTGTAATTAACCTGCACAAAAAGATGCAGAGTCACGCAAGACCTGATAAGTGGGCAGCCGAGCAGCTTGAAAAGCTGCGCGATTTCCCCGAGGACGCGGGCGATACCCCGTGGGGCGAGGAGATTCTCAAAACCGTAAAGCTCAGCGCGGATTTCTGGGCCGAGCGAATGGAGGAGCTTTCGCAGAAGGCTTATACAAACGAGAAAATAGGCGCGGCATACGGCCCGAGCCTTGCCGACGATGCGCTCAATATGCGCAATCTCTCCCGCGCGCTTGACTGCGGCTGGGACAGAGCGCGCGAATTTCTGCCCGTTGAGTTTCCGAGACTCGGAGTGCTCAGAAAATCACCGGACCCCGAGCTTTCGGAGCATATTAAGGCGGTCAGGGATGCCTACAAGTCAAGCGCGAAGAAGTTTAACGACTATATTGCCGCACCGAGCGAGAAGCTCCTCGGCGATATGAAGAAAACCGCGCCCGCAATGCAGGCACTGCTTGAGCTTACGCTCAGCTTTGACAAGGCCTACTGCGCCGAAAAGCGCCGCCGCGCCGAGGTTGATTTTGCCGACCTTGAGCATCTTACGGCACAGCTTCTGACCGATGAGGACGGAAGCCCCACCGCGCTTGCAAGGGACATTTCACGCAGATTTACCGAGATAATGGTCGATGAGTATCAGGATGTTAACCGCGTTCAGGATACCATTTTCCGCGCGGTGTCGAAGGACGAAAGCAATCTGTTTATGGTCGGCGATGTCAAGCAGTCAATCTACCGCTTCCGCCTTGCCGACCCCACGATATTCACCGAAAAATATCTCAGCTATGCAGACCTTGACGATGCCGCCGAGGGTGAGCCCGTGCGCATTATGCTGCAGGAGAATTTCCGCTCGAGAGCGGAGGTCATCAATGCGGCAAACCATGTTTTCCGCACCTGTATGTCCGAGACGCTCGGCGAGATTGACTATGACGAGAACGCCGAGTTAAAGTGCGGCGCAAGCTATGTCGGTGATGTCCCCGTACCCGAGCTTATGCTCGTTGATACCGCATCTGACGATGATGACGAAAGCCCCGATAAAACCGCGCTCGAGGCGGCGGCAGTTGCGGCGGAGATTCGCGAGCTTATGGACTCGGGTGTTGAGGTAACAGACCGCAATCTAAAGCGCAGGCTGCGCTACAGCGATATTGTCCTGCTTATGCGCTCGGCAAACGCAGTCGGCGATGTCTACCGCCGCGAGCTTATCCGTGCGGGCATACCCGTGATGAGCGGGCAGGGCGGCAGCTATTTCGACTCGGTCGAGATATCCTCGCTCGTGTGCCTGCTTGCGATAATCGACAATCCGCATCAGGATGTGCCGCTGATTGCGGCAATGCGCTCGCCGATGTTCGGCTTCACCGCCGATGAGCTTTCGGAAATTCGCGCCGCGGATAAGGACAGCGATTTTTATTCCGCGCTGCTTCTGAATGCCGAAAACAGCGAAAAGTGCGCGGCGTTTGTCCAAACGCTTACGAAGCTGCGCGAGTGTGCGCCCGATATGGAGCTCGGCGAGCTTCTGTGGCACATTTACGATGAGCTTGACCTTGTTGCGCTGTGCTCTGCGATGGCCGACGGCGAGTCGCGCAGCGCAAATCTTGCGCAGATGCTCGAATACGCAAAGCGCTTCGAGTCAACGGGCTTCAAGAGCCTGCACAGATTTGTCGAGTGGCTCAACAAGCTTGCCGAGCGCGGCGAGGAGCCGGGCCGCGGTGCATCGGGCAACGCGGTGCAGATTATGACCGTGCACAAGTCCAAGGGCCTTGAATTTCCCGTTGTGTTCCTCTGCGACACCGGCCGCAGATTTAACCGCGCGGACACGCGCGAGGCGGTGCTCGTTCACTCCGA
The DNA here is from genome assembly GCA_045642545.1 of Oscillospiraceae bacterium. Classification (GTDB taxonomy): domain Bacteria; phylum Bacillota; class Clostridia; order Oscillospirales; family Oscillospiraceae; genus F23-B02. Next base: position 1,742 of record JAZUJB010000115.1, on the reverse strand, counting down.
GCTGGGCCTCGGTCCGAAGCTTACGGACACGCAGCGCGGCATTGAGTACCCCACGCTTGCGTTCAACGCAATAAAAATGCGCGCCGAGCGCGAGATGCTCTCCGAGGAGATGCGTCTATTGTATGTCGCACTCACGCGCGCAAAGGAAAGACTCATTGTAACGGCGGCAATGAAGGAGCCCGAGGAAAAGCTGCAGAAGCTTATGCTCGGCTCAACCTATCCGCCTGCACCTGAAATCCTGCGCTCAGCAGGCAGCCTTTCTGTGTGGATGATGCACTCGCTGCTTGCGGACAAATACGGCAGGCTTGAGCTCAGCATCCGCCACAGCACAGCCGAGGCGGATGCGGAGAAGATAAGCGAGGAGAAAATTGCCGAAGTCGCAGACCCCGAGCTTGTTGCCGAGCTTAAGCAAAGACTTTCCTTTGAGTATGCCCACACGGGTGCGGCGGCTCTGCCCTCAAAGGTAACGGCAACCGAGCTTAAGCATTTCGATGAGCCCGACCCCGAATCGCTAAGCCTTGCGCCTAAGGCCTCGCGCAGCTTCCGCAAGCCCGATTTTCTGAAGTCCGAGCGCAAGCTGACGGGCGCGGAAAAGGGTACGGCAACGCATATGGTGCTGCAGTTTATCGACTACGCCAAGGCGCAGAGCCTTGACGGTATAAGGTCGGAAATCGAACGACTCAGAGCCTCAAGGTATCTCACCGACCGCCAGGCCGAGGCGGTAGATGCAGGTGCAATCCTGCGGCTGTTTGAGTCCGGACTCGGCAGACGCATAATGAGCGCCGATAAGCTCTTGCGCGAGTTCAAGTTCTCGATTCTCTGTCCCGCGGAGGACTTCTTCGACGGCGGTGAAGGCGAGAGTGTGCTTCTGCAGGGCGTCATCGACTGCTGCATAGAGGAAGCAGGCGAGCTTACAATAATAGATTACAAAACCGACAGAGTGCGCGGCGCGGCGCTTTACGAGCGCGCGAAAACCTACGAAGGTCAGCTGCGCGCATACGCGATTGCGCTCGGAAGAATGACGGGAAAGCCCGTCAGAGAATGCGCGCTGTACTTCCTTGAGGCAGGCGAGGCCGTTTTTGTAAAGGAAAATTAAAAAAGTTCTTGCAAACTCAGAACGCCTGTGTTACAATTCACTTTGCGCCTTGTAACCACGCTTGCGTGCTCAAGGCAGCCTATGATGAGGAGAACAAACAAATGAAGGCAGGAATCCATCCTAACTATCAGCCCACCGTTATCAAGTGCGCATGCGGCGCAACCATCGAGACCGGTTCCACCCGCCCCGGCATCACCGTAGAAATCTGCTCCAAGTGCCATCCCTTCTACACCGGCAAGCAGAAGCTCGTTGACACCAGCGGCCGTGTTGATAAGTTCAACAAGAAGTACGGCATCAAGTAATTTCATTTACTTTAGAAAAGACCACACCAAAAGGTGTGGTCTTTTGCCGTTTTTGTGGTATAATCTGATTAATACCACTTGAGGTTTGATATTATGGAAAATAACGATATTAAAATTGAACGCGCGGTGCTTGCGGGTCTTGCCGCAAACAGCATGGATATCTCCGAGCGCTCCACCGAGGTTTCGATGGACGAGCTTGCCGCGCTAGTTGAAACTGCAGGCGGCGATGCTGTCGGTGTGATGATTCAGAACCGCCCGACTCCCGACCCGAGAAGCTTCATCGGCGACGGCAAGGTTATGGAGCTTAAGGAATTCATCGAAGCAAACGATGTTGACCTTGCGGT
>JAZUJB010000114.1:0-4007 GCA_045642545.1 Oscillospiraceae bacterium | reverse complement strand
GATGAGGTAAAACAGATAGTATCCTACTGCAAGTACAGCCCGCTCGGCAGCCGCGGCTTCTGCCCCAGCAGGAAGGACGGTTGGGGACATGACAGCAAGCTCGGTGTCCGCGAGACTATGGACTTTTTCAACGACAATGTTCTGCTTATTCCTCAGTGCGAAACCGCCGAGGCGCTCGAGTTAATTGAAGCTATTGCCGCAGTTGACGGCGTTGACGGAATTTTTGTCGGGCCGTTTGACCTTTCCATATCAATGGGCATACCCGGCGAATTTGAAAACCCGATATTCAAGGCGGCACTACGGCGTATAGTGAAGGCTGTTCACGATGCGGGAAAATTCTGCATTATCTTTGCAGGCACTCCCGAAAAGGCACTTGAGGGCTATGGCAACGGCTTTGACTCAGTTACTTACGGCCTCGACGCAGGGCTTATCATTTCCTGCTTTAAGGAAAAGGTCGATTTCATAAAAAGCAATATTTAAAGAAAAAATTCCGCAGTATAAAACTGCGGAATTTTTAGTCCCATTCTTCAATATCCTCGGGTTCGATTTCAAATGCAGCACTCAGATAAAGTCTTAACGGCTCAAATCTGCGCACCTGCACTGCCGCTGCCTCGGCAAAGGAGTTGAAATCGCGCATTTCCTCGGCGGTAAAATCATACTGGGTGAGATAGTACTTGTACTTCATCCATTCTGCCGCGGGATGCGTTGCATCAACGCCGCGCGGCACACGCTTGAGCTTATCACCGTAGATGGAAATGCCGTTTTCCATGATAATGCTCTCAAGCTCCTCATAGTTGTACATGATGTGCTCGCGCAGACGGTTTAAATCCTGCGGTCGCCACGGATAAGCACCGGTGCCCAATGAGCAGCGCTCGTGCGAAACATAAAGATAGTAGCTAAGCGGCAGGAAATCCTTTTTGCGCGGTGAAAAATATGCTCTGAACGCGGGGTTATAAGGCTCCTTGCCTGAGCTGTACCGCATATCACGCGGAATGCGGTACATAAAATTCTTAGGATTTTCGAAAATCAGGCTATCCCCTATCGCGTGCGATTCCTGACCAATGACAAGCTTCATTATGTCCAGCAGCGCAAGAAAATCGTCCTTTGCTTCCTCATAATCCTTGTGATTATCGTGGAACCATGTTCGGTTGTTGTTCTTACTAAGCGCTTCCGTGTACGAAAGCATTTTTTCAAAATTCATATCTGCACCTAAAAAACAATCCGAACCGTTCCTTGCGGAATGAGGTTCGGATTAGATTATATGGTGGAGCATAGGGGGGTCGAACCCCTGACCTCCAGATTGCGAACCTGGCGCTCTACCAACTGAGCTAATACCCCATATTATTTTCCAAAGCATTAGTATTATAACACACTTTTAAATAATGTAAAGAAAATATTTGTTGATTATATGCCGTATTTGAGTTATAATATTTTAGCGGCTTTTGACAAGGCTGCACTAGTTGGGGAGCCAGCGGTGCCCTGTAACCTGCAATCCGCTACAGCAGGAATGAATTCCCAATTTAGGATTTGTCATGTGTCGTCTGACTCCGGTAAGCAGCGATGACGAGCCGGTCTCGCGCAACGGAAACCCGTGAACCATGTCAGGCGGGGAACCGAGCAGCATTAAGCGGTGTCTTTCGTGTGCCGCGAGGGTGCCGGTTCTGAGCCGGCTGCCGGCGTAACGGGCATATGGCATTATTCAAGGTTGGGTGTGCAGTCTTGTCAAGAGCCGTTTTCTATTTGTATGAAAGGTTTGAGACGCCATGTATCAGGCTTTGTATCGGAAGTGGAGACCTAAGACCTTTGACGAGGTCGTCGGTCAGCAGCACATTACCGAAACACTCAAAAACCAGATAATTACGGGCAGACTCTCGCACGCGTATCTTTTCATCGGTACGCGCGGAACGGGTAAAACCACCTGCGCAAAAATTCTTGCGAAGGCGCTTAACTGTCAGCACCCCGAGAACGGCAATCCCTGCGGAAAATGCCCTGCCTGCTTAGGCATCGAGGACGGCAGCATTCTTGATGTTGTCGAGATTGACGCTGCATCAAACAACGGTGTTGACAATGTCCGTCAGCTGCGCGAGGAGGCGGTATTTGCCCCCGTTTCCGTTAAAAAACGCGTTTATATCATCGACGAGGTGCATATGCTCTCAGTTGCGGCATTCAATGCCCTGCTTAAAATTCTTGAAGAGCCGCCCGAGCATCTTGCATTTATTCTTGCGACAACCGAGCTTAACAAGGTTCCCGCAACCATTCTCTCCCGCTGCCAGCGACACAGCTTCAAGCGTCTTGACTCGGGTATAATCACCGAGCACCTTGAGTATATTGCCGCAAACGAGGGACTGAAGCTTGACCACGCAGCCGCTGAGCTGATTGCAGGTCTTGCCGAGGGTGGTATGCGCGACGCCCTTTCCCTGCTCGACCAGTGCTCCGGCGCTGAGAGCATTGATGTCGATGCGGTTTATTCCGCAATGGGCCTTACGGGCAACCGCCGCACCGCACAGCTGCTTGACCACACACTCAAGCGCAACACTGAGGCGGCACTTGAGCTTTTTGACGAGCTTTGGAACGACGGAAAAGACCCTGCCACCCTGCTCGGTGAGCTCAACACACTGCTGCGCGACTGTCTGATGCTCAGCGTTGCCCCGCGCGCAAGCTCAAATCTGCTTTCGGGCAGATTTGGTAAGGAAATTCTCGCTGTTTTCTGCAAAAAGCTCACAAAAGCGGAGCTTCTGTGCCGCATTAACACGATTTCCGATTACCTTATTAAAATTAAGGACGCAAAAAGTCCCAAACTCTGCGTTGAGCTGTGCCTTATCGCGCTGTGCGACCCCAGCCTTACCGAAGGTCTGGACGAGCTTAGAGCGAGAGTTTCGCGTCTTGAATATGAGCTTAGCAACGCACCCAAGGTAAGATACGCCGAGCCTGTCAGCGAGGACGATGAGGATTACGCTCCCGTCGAGGAAATCCCCTATGACGAGGAGCCTCCCGCAAGAGTATCTTATCAGCCCGACGAGGATGACGAAATTGATGCTTCGCAGTTTGTCGAGTATCAGCCCGAGGACGATTTTCTTGACAAGACGGTTGAGGCAAATCCCGTTGACTTAAATCCCGATGCACCCGCTGAGGCGGTAAACGCCCCCGTAAATCCCGAGGCGCTTTGGTCGGAGATTATAGACAAGGCAGAATCTCAGCTGCCCGTGGGTCTTATCCCCATTCTCACCGACCCGTCGATGACTCGCTGCGAGATTGACTACGATACGCTGAGACTTTTCGTTCAGCCCGGATTTTTCTACAACGCAATCAATAATCAGGACATTCTGATTCGCATTCGTTCGGCTGCAAGTGAGGTAACCGGCAGAAGTCTTAAAATTCAGCTCAGTGAGCTGTCCGAAGCTAATCAGGAGCCAACACGGAGTCTTGATGAGCTCAGAAAATTCAAAGAAACCAGATTTATCTGATTTAATATTGTAAATACTTTTACTACACATAGGAGGAACTAATTATGGCAAAAGGCGGATTCCGCGGCGGCATGGGTGGCGGCGGCAATATGATGAAGCAGGCTCAGAAGATGCAGGAGGACTTCCTCAAGATGCAGCAGGAGCTTGAAAACACCGAATTCGAAGCAACCGCAGGCGGCGGTGCTGTCAAGGCAGTTATGCTCGGCACTCGCGCTCTCAAGAGCATTGAAATCTCCCCCGACGCAGTTGATCCCGAAGATCTCGAGATGCTCCAGGATATGATAGTTGCAGCAGTCAACGAAGCAATCAGCAAGAGCGAGGACGCAACCAACAAGGCAATGAGCAAGCTCACCCCCATGGGCTTCCCGTTCTGATTAAACAGAATAGCAAAAAGGCAGGTCAATGACCTGCCTTTTTATTTATTCATTATTTCATAAATCCGCCGTCGGCGGTGATGACCTGACCTGTAATAAAGGATGCGGCATCAGATGCAAGGAAGTACACAAGCTCTGCAATATCCTCGGGAGTGCCGAGTCTGCCTAC
>JAZUJB010000113.1:0-8307 GCA_045642545.1 Oscillospiraceae bacterium | reverse complement strand
GGGAGAGGAACTTAGACTCAATTGCAAGACCGTCAGCGCCGCCGAGCTTGCAGGTTCTGCCGATTTCATAAAGCTTTACAGCCTTGTTGCGGTAGTTGTAGTTGCGAGTCAGAATCTCAAGCATGGAGGGCAGCGTAGTAGTACGCATGATAGATGTATCTTCGCCGAGCGGATTGAGAATCTTGAAGCTTTCGCGGCGAGGATCATCTGCTGCCCAGCGAATCTTGTCATAGTAGGTGGGGGAGATAAAGGAGTAGGTGATGATTTCATCGTAGCCTACGGAACGGCAGACAGCGCCGAGCTGCTGCTCAAGCAGCTGTTCTTCGTTATAGCCGCCGCGAGTGGTCTCACCGCGAACGAGAGTGCAGGGAATGTTATTGTAGCCGTGGAAGCGTGCAACCTCTTCAGCGAGGTCTGAGTAGTGTACAACATCAGCTCTCCATGAGGGAACGGAAATTGTTTCACCGTCAACGCCGAACTGAAGGCTCTTGAGAATTTCAAGCATCTCATCGGTTGCAACATCGGTGCCGAGAAGCTCGTTTACCTTGTCGGGACGAAGAGCGAGCACGGTGGGCTCGGGCAGGGAGTTAACAACATCGATAACGCCGTCAACAACCTCACCGGCACCGAGCAGCTCTACGAGCTCGCAGGCGCGGTTTACAGCGGGCAGAGTGTTAAGCGGGTCAAGACCCTTCTCAAACTTTGCGGAGGCTTCTGTGCGCATACCGAGAGCGAGAGCGCCCTTGCGGATGCAGGTGCCGTCAAAGTTAGCCGATTCAAATACAACATCAACAGTATCGTCGACGATTTCGCTGTTTTCGCCGCCCATAATGCCTGCAAGACCGACAGCGCGGGTGTCATCAGCGATGACGAGCATATTCTCATTGAGCTTGCGCAGATTGCCGTCAAGAGTGGTGAGCTCCTCGCCGTTTTCGGCGCGGCGGACAATAATCTTGCCGCCCTTTACATAGCGGTAGTCGAATGCGTGCATCGGCTGACCGTATTCCATCATTACATAGTTTGTGATATCAACGATGTTGTTAATCGGGCGAACACCCATTGCGCGCAGACGCTCGCGCATCCATTTGGGAGAGGGAGCAATCTTGACATTGCGCACCATGCGTGCGGTGTAACGGGGGCAAAGGTCGGTTGCGGGAATCTCAACCTTGAGAAGCTCCTCAAGATTACCCTCAGCGCCGCCTTTAACAACGGGCTCGTGCAGCTTAAGCTCCTTGCCGAAGGTTGCTGCTGCCTCGCGTGCAAGACCGATGATTGACAGACAGTCGGGACGGTTGGGGGTGATTTCAAACTCAACAACATGGTCATCAGCACCGATAACAGCCTTGATGTCGTCACCGGGCTTTATGCCGTCCTCGTGCAGAATGAAGATGCCGTCGGCAATGCAGTTGGGGAACTCAGCCTGCTGTGCGTGCAGGTCCTCGAGAGTGCAGATGCCTGCAGACTTGGTGTTGTATGCGAGCATATCGCCCTCGTGTATGTTCTGGCACTCGGTTTCGCAGACCGCCTCAGCGCCGCCGAGGTCGAGAGTGCAGGAAAATACATTGACGCCGATGCTTTCAACCTTTACAGCCTTTGCGGCAACGACGGGGCCGAATACCTTTGTGCCCGGCTGAATATCAGCAGGGATAGAGGGCTTTTCGGCATCGAGGGGGTGGTAGTTGTTAAGCAGTGCTGCTGCCTTAATTACTGCATAAGGGAAGTCGCGTTCGTCAAGACCGAGCTCGGCGAGGGAGCAGAGCATACCGCAGGAGAGCTCACCGCGGAGCTTGCCCTTGGTAATCTTCTTGCCGCCGGGCAGCAGGGAGTTGTGAAGAGCAGCGGGGACAAGGTCGCCGACATGGACATTCCATGCGCCGGTTACTATCTGAACAGGCTCAGCCTCGCCTACATCGATGCTGCAAATCCACATATGGTCGGAATTGGGGTGCTTGACCATGGAGAGAATCTTGCCGACGAGAACATTCTTGATTTCTGCGCCCATATCCTCAAAGGTTTCAACCTTTGAGCCGGAGAGGGTCATAGCCTCGGCAAATTCACGGTCATCTATATCATTGACGGAAACGCCGTCAACAAATTCATTCAGCCATTTTCTACTAAGATTCATTTATATATCCTCTCTTTCTCAGAACTGCTCAAGGAAGCGGACATCGTTTTCAAAGATAAGACGCAGGTCGGAAATCTTAAAGCGGCGCATTGCAAGTCTTTCAAGACCCATACCGAATGCCCAGCCGGAGTATTCCTCGCTGTCAATACCGCTCATCTCGAGAACGCGCGGATGAATCATACCTGCACCGAGAACCTCAATCCAACCCTCACCCTTGCAGGTGGGGCAGCCCTTCCCGCCGCACTTATGGCACTGAACATCCATTTCGCAGCTGGGCTCGGTGAACGGGAAGTGGTGGGGGCGGAAGCGGGTTACTGTACCCTCGCCGAAAAGCTGCTCCATAACGGCGTTGAGAGTTCCCTTGAGGTCAGCCATGGTAACACCCTTGTCGATTACCATACCCTCAACCTGATGGAACATAGGGGAGTGGGTTGCATCAACCTCATCCTTGCGGTAAACGCGGCCGGGAGCAATGATGCGGATGGGGAGCTTCATTGTTTCCATTGCGCGAACCTGCATGGGACTTGTCTGTGAACGCAGCATAACGCGGCTGTCCTTATCAAAATAGAAGGTGTCGGACCAGTCACGGGAGGGGTGACCCTCTTCTGCGTTGAGCTTATCAAAGTTGTAGGTTGCAAGCTCAACCTCGGGACCGTCAAGAACGGTAAAGCCCATACCTACGAATATATCCTTAATCTCGTCAAGTGCCTTGTACATAGGGTGCTTGTGACCGAGCTTGACCTTGTCACCGGGAATGGTAACATCAACTGCTTCAAACTCAAGCTTCTTCTCGAGTGCAATTGCCTCGAGCTTTGAGCGAGTGCCCTCGATTGCCTTTTCAAGCTCTGCTCGGAGCTGATTTGCAAACTGACCCATAACGGGGCGCTCCTCAGCAGACAGCTTACCCATCTGCTTGAGAATGGCGGTAAGCTCACCCTTTTTACCGAGATACTTGACTCTGAGAGCCTCAAGAGAATCCATACTGTCTGCGCCGCTGATGGCCTTCAGAGCGTTTTCTCTAAGCTCCTGCATAAGTGCTTTCATATTAAGTCTCCTCTATAATAAAAATTATAAACAAAAAAATAAGCCCTTCATCCCCAAAGGGACGAAAGACTGACTTCCGCGGTACCACCCAAATTCGATACAAAATCGCGCTTGATGCCATAACGGAGCAGACCGCCGAGGATTAGTCGGAGCTCACGGGCGAACTAAATGCGTTCATCACAGGCGGCTTACAGCCGGTGACCGCCACTCTCTGTCTGACGAATGATGCATTATCTTCCCGATCATCGCAATACAATATACAATAATGACATTAAAGACCAGAATGAATGAAAAGTCAAGAGAAAATTTGACTAATGAAAGTCGGACAGCTATAATACAATTGATTGAAGGGGTGAGCGGTATGCGAAAAGTTATGCTTCCGATAATGCTATGTCTTATTATGCTCTGCGGTTGCGGAAAAAATGCCGAGGCAAGCTTCAATCAGTTTGCGCTGCAGGTGGCTGCGGCAGAGGAAATTGACTTCACCGCAAATGTAAGAGCGGAATATACAAACAAAACGGCAGAATTCAAGTTAGGCTACGAGCAGGACTCGAATGGCGCGGTAATTGAAATACTCGAGCCCGAGCTTGTTGCGGGCATAAAAGCGCGTGTTGCGCCTGATTCCACAACGCTTGAGTTTGAGGGCGTTATTCTTGACCTCGGTATGCTGACGGATTCGGACCTAAGTCCCATGTCCGCGCTGCCGATGCTTGCAAAAACCATACGCGAGGGACATATCGATATTGTCTGGACCGAGGAGGATATGCTTGTAGCAAGGCTTATACCGTCAGACGATGTAACCGTAACGCTGTGGCTCGATTCAGAGCTTACACCCTTGAATGCTGAGATAACATATAAGGAAAACACGGTCGTGTTTATTGAAATTAGCGACTGGGAAATGAACTGACTATGAACGATTTACAAAAGAGAACATGGGCTGAAGTAAGCCTTGAGAATATTGAACACAACTATCGCACGATAAGAGCGCGTCTGCCCGAGGGCTGTCGCTTTCTCGGCATAGTCAAGGCCGATGCGTACGGCCACGGTGCGGTTGAGGTTGCAAAGCACCTTGAAAAGTGCGGCGCGGATTACCTTGCAATTGCCTGCCTTGACGAAGCTCTTGAACTAAGGCGCAGCGGAGTGAAAATGCCGATACTCATACTCGGCCATACTCCACCCGAGTATGTAAAGCTCCTGCTTGAGAATAACCTTACTCAGACCGTAAGCTGTGAGGCAAAGGCAATTGAGTACTCACAGGCAGCAGCGCAGCTCGGCGGAACGCTGAAGATTCACATTAAGCTCGATACAGGTATGTCCCGTCTGGGTTATCTGTGTGCAGGTGCTTATTTTGACGAGGGTGTTCAGAATGTAATTCGCACCTGCAGAATGCCGAATATTCAGGCAGAGGGTGTATACACCCATTTTGCGGTTTCGGACTATACTGATAAAGAGAGCGTGGAGTACACCAAAAAGCAGTTTGAGCTGTTTATGCGCGTAATCAACAGCGCTAAGGAGCTTGGCGGCGTAGAGTTTAAAATCCGCCATTGTGCAAACAGCGGCGCGGTTGTAAATCATCCTGAGATGATGCTTGATATGGTACGCCCCGGATTTTTGCTTTACGGCTACGGTGACGGCGGTAAGCTCGGTCTGAAGCCCGCAATGCGTCTTGTCAGCAAGGTAAGCACAATCAAGTATTATGAGCCCGACACCTGCATAAGCTACGGCAGAAACTTCATTACGGGCAAGCGCACGAGAATGGGCGTCGTTGCCGCTGGCTATGCCGACGGCCTGCCGTGGGCATCAGCCGGTAAGTGCAGCTATTTCAGCGAGGGTAGCGAGGTTAAGCAGTGCGGCAATATCTGCATGGATATGTGCATGGTTGACCTGAGTGACAAGCCCGACATAAATGTCGGCAGCGAGGTCGAAATCTTCGGCGAAAACGCATCGATTGAAAAGCTTGCCGAGGCGGCGGGAACAATTCCCTATGAGCTGCTGTGCGCAGTGTCTAAGCGCGTGCCGAGAATATATAAATAAGCCCAATGTATATTTTTTAATTCACCGTGGGAGAATGTAATCAGCACACTACATAAAATGTAGCGGGCGACTATCATTCGGAGTGTGAATTAAATTGAGTATAGTCAAACGTGGAGATATTTATTATGCCGACTTGAGTCCCGTTGTGGGCTCCGAGCAGGGAGGCATGCGCCCCGTGCTGATTGTTCAGAATGACACAGGCAATAAGCACAGCCCAACGGTTATTGCCGCGGCGATAACAAGTCAGACGGGTAAGGCAAGGCTGCCGACTCATATCGAGCTTGACGCGCAAAGTGTCGGCTTATCCCGCGACAGTGTAATTCTGCTTGAGCAGATACGGACAATAGATAAATCCAGATTGCGTGAGCGAATGGGCAAGCTTGATGATACGACAATGACCAAGGTAGACAATGCCATTGCCGTAAGCTTTGGACTTTAAGACAAAACCCCCGAGATTTCCTCGGGGGTTTTTCTATGGAGGTAATATGGAAAAGCACCCACTGTACATAAACGGAAAAGAAGTCGGCAGCCTTTGCATATATACGGACAGGCTTATGACCTGTCTTGAAGCGGAATGCGAGGACATAAGCGGATTAATAAAACTGTATGTATTCGGCGGCGGTGAAAGCGCATACCTCGGTACAATGCAGCCAAAGGGAAATAAACTGCAGCTGCTCAAAAGATATAGCCGCAGCGAGCTTAATAAGCTTCCCAAGCATATAGAATATGCTGCAAATGAAGTGCTTGAAAAGAAAACAGAGAAAGCAGCAGAAAAAGATGAGGAATTGCTATGGTTTTCTACTGCAAACGGATATCTTACCTGCTTTGACGGACGGCAAAGCCTTGTTGCGTTTCCTGCAGACAGCGCTAAGCTGCCCCGTGGTAACGGTATTATCAGAATTATTAACGGCAGGGAGTATGCCGTATTTCCCGGGAAAAGAAATTCAAGTTTAGGTAGTAATTTTCCATAAAATGTGCTAAAATCTGACCAAAGACTGCAGGAGGTAAACGATATGCTGATGACAGAGATAATTGCAAAAAAGCGTGAAGGTCAGAAACTCAGTGCTGAAGAGATTAAGTTCTTTGTTGACGGTTACACGAAAAACGAAATTCCCGATTATCAGATGTCGGCACTTCTGATGGCAATACTCCTGCGGGGAATGGACAGAGAGGAAACGCAGGAGCTTACAATGGCAATGATGAACAGCGGTGAAACGCTTGACCTTTCTGCCATTGACGGTGTAAAGGCAGATAAGCATTCCACCGGCGGTGTAGGCGATAAGACCTCGCTCGTGCTTTGCCCGCTGGTTGCGGCTCAGGGCGTGAAAATTGCAAAAATGTCCGGCCGAGGCTTAGGTCATACCGGAGGCACAATTGATAAGCTTGAGAGCTTTCCCGGCTTTACCACCGGTATTTCCGAGGAAACCTTCATATCAAATGTGAACAAATTCGGCATAGCAATCGCGGGTCAGACAGCAGACCTCGTGCCTGCCGATAAGAAGATGTACGCACTGCGCGATGTAACAGCGACAGTACCGAGCATTCCGCTTATCGTCAGCAGCATTATGTCCAAGAAGCTTGCATCGGGTGCTGATGTTATTGTGCTCGATGTAAAGGTCGGCAGCGGCTCGTTTATGAAGACCGAGGAAGACGCAAAGCACCTTGCCGAAGAACTTGTGTATGTTGGAAAAACTGCGGGCAGAAAAACAGTTGCCGTCATAACGGATATGGACGAGCCGCTCGGCAATGCGGTAGGCAATGCCCTTGAGGTTAAGGAAGCCATTGAAGTTCTGAAGGGTGAGAAAAAGGGCGAGCTTTTAGAGCTTTGCCTTGCGCTCGGTTCGTGCATGCTTACTGAGGGCGGTTTTGCCGAGGACGATGAAACTGCGCGCAGTATGCTGCTTAGCGGCATAGAGGACGGCTCAGCACTTAATAAGCTTGCGGAGCTTGTCGAGGGGCAGAACGGTGATAAAAATGCTGTTTTCGATACATCAATGCTGCCGATTGCACCCGTTCAGTACGAAGCAGTTTCCACTGAAAGCGGATATGTAAGTCATATCTGCGCTGAGGATGTCGGACTTGTTTCCATGCATCTCGGCGGCGGCAGGGTGACTAAGGAAAGCGAGATTGACCTTTCCGTAGGTGTTGTCCTGAATAAAAAGGTAGGGGACAAGATTGAAGCGGGCGAGAGCCTGGCAACAATCCATGCAGCAAGCGAGGAAAAAGCAGTTGAAGCGGCTGAACTTCTGCGTAAGTGCTACACAATTATACCGACTCCCGTTACAAAGCCTGAGTTTATTAAAGGCATCATAAAATAAAAAAAGACACGAGCTTAATAAACTCGTGTCTTTAGTTTTGCTTAATTATCCTGCAAAAGCGATTATTATAGATGTCAGAGAAAGAATTACGCCGACTGCGATTTCTCCTGCCCAAACCTTGCGAAGCATACCCTCATCAACGCTGAAGTTAAGCTGCGGCTTTTTAAGCTCGGGCATTTTGGGCATCTTAATATCGGGCTTTTTGATTTCGGGAAGTTTAATCTTCATAGCAATTCCTAAATAAGCGGCGGGCATAGCCCGCCGCGTTGTTTATTATTCAGCCTCTGCCAGTGCCTTTGCTTCTTCGATAACCTTCTGCTGAACATTGCCGGGAGCTTCCTCATAGCGAACGAACTTGCAGGTGAAGGAGCCACGACCCTGAGTCATGGAGCGAAGGTCGATGGTGTAGGAGCCCATCTCAGCCATGGGAACCTCTGCCTCAACGATCTGCATGCCGTCTTCAGCGTTCATGCCGAGAACGGTGCCGCGACGCTTGGAGGAGATATCGGACATGATGTCACCGAGGTTTGCATCGGGGATGGTAACCTGGAGAAGACCGATAGGCTCAAGAATGGTGGGCTTTGCCTTGGGGATACCGTCCTGGTATGCAAGACGAGCTGCAGACTGGAATGCCATATCGTTGGAGTCAACGGGATGGTAGGAGCCATCGTACAGGGTTGCCTTCAGACCAACCAGAGGATAACCTGCAAGAACGCCCTTGACAACGGAGTTGCGCAGACCCTTTTCAACGGAGGGGAAGAAGTTTTTGGGAACGGAGCCGCCGAA
>JAZUJB010000112.1:0-12479 GCA_045642545.1 Oscillospiraceae bacterium | reverse complement strand
AGCTGTCAAGAAAAATTCAGAGCTTCCTCAAGCAGGAAAAGGCAAGCTCCCGCATTTCCTATATGACGGCGCTGTGCATGGACGAGCTTGCGACGGATATCGTTGCCCACAGCAAGGAAACAACGCAGAACCACGGCGAGCATCTTATGGATGTCAAGATGATTTCCACCGACGAAACCTTCAATATCATCATCCGAAATGCCGCCGAGCGCTACAATCCGCTGGACTTCGAATTCTGCGCCGAGGACTTTTCCAAGGTCGGCGTAATGATGGCGCAGAAGTTTGCGCGCAAGATAGATTACAACTACATTTATGATATGAATATGATTACCATTCAGATTGCGAAGTGAAGATATGAGCGAAAGACTTACAAATGCGATTACATATGCCGCAAAGGCACACGAGGGGCAGAGACGCAAGGTTGCAAATACGCCCTACATTCTGCATCCGCTGGAGGTCGCGTCGATAATCGGCACGATGACCGCGGACGAGGATATAATCATTGCGGGACTTCTGCACGACACGATTGAGGACTGCGGCAAGGACCCGAGAGAGATTAAGGCACTGTTCGGCTCACGCGTAGCCGCGCTTGTGCAGAGCGAGAGCGAGGACAAGCTGTCCGACAGACCGCCTGCCGAAACCTGGTACGAGCGCAAGGCGGAATCGCTGCTGATGCTCGAGCATACCAAGGATACCGATGTTAAAATCCTCTGGCTCGGCGATAAGCTTTCCAACATCCGCTCGTTCTACAGAGAGTACTGCAGAATAGGCGATGAGTTCTGGCTTGCGCTCAATCAGAAGGATAAGAAAATGCAGGGCTGGTACTATAAAACCATTGCCGCAAACATTCCCGAGCTTGCGGATACCGCAGCGTACAGGGAATATACTGACTATGTAAATAAAATGTTCGGGGAGGATGCCTGATGAATTATATGAATACAAAGCTGAATAACGGAACACTGTATCTCGAGCTGATGGGAAGAATCGATTCCACAAACGCAGCAGCCGTTGAGCAGGAAATGAACGAATGCATAAGCGCAAACGAGCATACCGAGCTTGTTCTCGATGCCGATAAGCTTGAGTACATATCCTCGGCAGGTCTGCGAATCATTCTGCGCCTGCTCAAGTCAAATCCGAAGCTCAAGATGATTAACGCCTCAAGCGAGGTCTACGATATCCTCGATATGACCGGCTTTGCCGAGATGATGACCGTTGAGAAGGCATACCGCAGACTCAGCGTTGACGGCTGCGAGGTCATTGGCCAGGGCGCAAACGGCAAGGTTTACAGACTTGACCCCGATACGATTATCAAGGTCTATATGAACGCCGACGCGCTGCCCGATATCCATCGCGAGCGCGAGCTTGCAAGACGCGCCTTCGTGCTCGGAATTCCCACCGCAATTCCCTACGATGTCGTCAAGGTCGGCGAAAGCTACGGCTCGGTGTTTGAGCTTTTAAGCGCAAAGTCCTTTGCAAAGCTCATGAAGGCAGAGCCTGAGAATCTCGACAAGTACATCGATATGTATGTCGAGCTTATGAAGAAAATTCACTCCACCGAGGTCAGACCCGAGGATATGCCCGATATGCGCGAGGTCGCGCTTGACTGGGCAAAATTCCTCAAAGATTATCTGCCCGAAAAAACTGCCGAAAAGCTCGTTGCACTCGTTGAGGCAGTTCCCGTTGACCATCATATGATGCACGGCGACTACCACATCAAGAATGTAATGCTGCAGAACGGCGAGGTGCTGCTCATCGATATGGACACGCTCTGCCAGGGCCACCCCGTGTTCGAGCTTGCATCAATGTACAACGCCTATGTCGGCTTCTCCGAGCTTGACCACAGCGTTTCCGACAGCTTCCTCGGCATTCCGTACGAGGTCTCGGTCAGCATCTGGGAAAAGTCCCTGCCGCTGTATCTCGGCACTGACGATGCCGAAAAGGTTGCCGAGGTTGAGCAGAAGGCAAAGCTCATCGGCTACACAAGACTTATGCGCCGCCTGATTCGCCGCCACGGCCTCGAAACCGAAGAGGGCAGAGCATACATCGAAGCATATAAGGCTCACATCATTGAGCTTACAGATAGAATTGACACACTTACATTCTGAGGAGGAAATGAATATGACTATCACTAAGGAAGTAAACGGCTCCGAGCTGAACATCGCACTCGAGGGCAGACTCGACACTACCACCGCACCCATGCTCGAGGAAGAGCTCAACGCAGCAATCGACGGCATTACCGTTCTCGTTTTCGACTTTGCAAAGCTTGAGTACATCTCCTCTGCTGGCCTGAGAATTCTGCTTGCAATGCAGAAGAAGATGAACAAGCAGGGCAAGATGATTATCAGAAATGTCTGCGAGGACATTATGGAGGTCTTTGAAATCACCGGCTTCGGCGATATCCTCACCATCGAGTAATTCAGAGACCGCTAAAGGAAGGTTGGCTTAAGATATGGAAAAGCCTCATAGCAGAGATTCGCATGTCGGCTCGGGCACAGCCAATGTACATAAGGGCTCGCAGGTCAATGTCGGCGGCCCCGTCGGCTCACGCCCCTCGGGCGGTGCGCAGCGCGCAGGCTCGTCAGGCAACGCCTCCACAGGCAGCATTCTCGGCCTGCTTGCAATTTTCGCAGCCCTGCCCAAGAAGCTGCGCCGCGTTGTCGTAATCGGCATACTCATCATCGCAGCCGTGCTTATGCTCAACTCCTGCATGGACGCAGGTCTGCTCGGCAGCGTAGGCGGCTCGGGCGGCAGTCTGTTTGATTACAGCGAAAGCAATATCGAGCTTGACTCATCATCGGATACGGGCGCGGCAGTTGACCTGACCGTTTCCACCGCAGCGCGCGACAAGCGCGTAACGCCCATCGGCAACGGTAAGGACACCGTAACCGTAATGGTCTATATGTGCGGCACCGACCTCGAGTCGAAGTACGGCATGGCAACCGCAGACCTGTCCGAGATGCTCAACGCGAAGATTTCCGACAAGGTCAATGTAATCGTTGAAACCGGCGGCTGCAGCAAGTGGAAAAACAGCGTCATCTCCTCGACAGTAAACCAGATTTACAAGGTCGAGAGCGGCGATTTGAAGCTTATTAACAACAATGCCGGCACTGCCTCGATGACAGACCCCGACAATCTTTCGAGCTTTATAAGATACTGCAGCAATAACTTCCCCGCAGACAGAAACATTCTCATTCTGTGGGACCACGGCGGCGGCTCAATAACCGGCTACGGCTATGACGAGAAGAACAGCAGGTCAGGCTCAATGACGCTGACGCAGATAAACTCCGCGCTCAAGTCGGCAGATTGCGTTTTCGACTGGATTGGCTACGATGCCTGCCTGATGGCAACGCTCGAGAATGCGCTTGTGTGCAATAACTACGCCGACTATCTCATAGCCTCCGAGGAAACCGAGCCCGGCACCGGCTGGTACTATACCAACTGGCTCAACAAGCTCTCGGCAAACACCTCAGTCTCAACTCCCGAGCTTGCAAAGGTCATTCTCGATGACTATGCCCGCGTGTGCAAATCGCAGACGGCTAACGCAAAAATCACCCTTTCCCTCGTCGACCTTGCGGAGATGCAGGGCACTGTCACCAAGCGCTTTACCAATTTTGCAAGCTCCGTAAACAAGCTTATCTCCAACAACAACTACACCAAGATTTCCAACGCAAGAGCGGGCGCGCGCCAGTATGCGCAGTCGAGCAAAATCAATCAGGTTGACCTTGCAGACCTTGCTCAGCGCATCGGTACAAGCGAGGCAAAGCAGCTTGCCGAGGCAATCAAGAGCTGTGTAAAATACAATGTCAGCACAATCTCCAACAGCTACGGTCTGAGCATCTACTTCCCGTATGAGAGCCTCAAGGATGTCAACAGCGCCGTCAATGCCTACGATAAGCTCGGAATGGACTCCGAGTACACCAAGTGCATCCGCAGCTTTGCAAGCCTTGAATACGGCGGTCAGATTTCGTCCTCGGCAGGGCAGCAGCATAATCAGCAGGGCGGCACGGACATTCTCGGTCAGCTGCTGAATATGTACACCGGCGGCTCATCTCCGCTTGATGTCCTGCTCGGCTCGTCGGGCAGCTCATCGTCAAGTCAGACGATGGATATAACAGACCTTATCAATCTGCTCAGCTCCTTCAAGGGCCGCAGTATGCCCTCGGGCTACGAGTGGGTTAACACCGACCTCATTGCGCAGTCGGCACGAAGCATTGCAAGCCGCACCATCGATGCAGGCAGAATCACCGCAACAATGAAGAACGGCAAGCCCGTGCTTTCTCTCACCGAGGAGGAATGGGACCTCATTCAGACCGTTGAGGTCAATGTCTTTGTCGATGACGGCGAGGGCTATATCGACCTCGGATACGACAATGTCTTTGAGTTTGACGGCAACGACCTCAAGCTCAGCTACGATAACACATGGCTCACTCTCGACGGCGAGGTTGTCGCATATTACCTCGAGTCCGACACCGAAAACAGTGACGGCAGCTGGACAACCGTCGGCAGGATTCCCGCGCTGCTCAATGGCGAGGCCGTAAACCTCAAGGTTGTGTTTGACAGCCAGTCGCCCAACGGCAGAGTTACGGGCGCTTACCCGCTGTACAATGACGGCGAAACCGATGCCGTTTCAAAGGGCAATATCCCCGTGCAGAAGGGCGACCGCATTAAGCTTCTGTGCGACTACTACGACTACGACGGCAGCTACTCCGCGAGCTACCTGCTCGGCAGCAGCCTCACCGTCGGCAGCAACGGACTTACGCTTGAAAATCTGCGCCTCGGCACAGATGACCTTCGCGTAACCTACCGCCTCACCGATATCTACGGAAATCAGTATTGGGTAGAGGTTCCATGACAAAATTCATTGCCGCACGCATTGAGCGTGCGGCAATTTTTGTTTGCTGTGCAGCCGATTTTACTTGATATATAACGGCAATTGGGATAAAATCAAGATATGGCTATAATACATTGAAATATACGGAGGTAAAAACTATGAAAAAGTGGACTGTCATCGTTCCTATCGGCGCAGCTGCAATCGGCGCGGTTGCCTTGCTGGCAGGCAAGTCCAAGAATTCCGCACCCAAGGCTGCAAAGCCCGCAGGCAAGAAGGCCGCTCCCGTAATCAAGGTTCCTAAGTCCGACACCTATTGCTTCGCATCAGGCTTCAAAGATGCAAAGACCGTTGAGGTCACCCTCACCTACGATGCAGAAAAGTGCAGCTACAACGAGGTCTCCGAGGCATTCCTCGTTCCCACCGCAGACACTCACGCAGGCATCATCTACGGCGAGGACTTCGCAATGCAGATTGAGTACGCACCCTTCTACGCAGGCGACGACTTCGCAGCACTCACCAAGGAAGTAACCGAACGCTTCCGCGAGGCAGGCGAAATTACCTGCAACGGCATCACCGGCATCAAGTACTTCAACGGCAAGAACTTCTGCATGGCATTCCCCATCGAGGGCGCAGCAGCAGACTATGTCCTCATCAATGTTGTCAGCATGGGCGACGACACCGAGGAGGAGGCAGCAAAGCTGCCCGACAACGAGATGGTCAAGGCAATCATGGCATCTCTGTCAATCGTTGCAAAATAAACACGGCTAAAAGCCTCAAACGCAATGCGTTTGAGGCTTTTTTTACTATATATGGCATTGACAATCTTCTCTGCGTAGCGTATATTTTAGTTGTTATGTGAGTGATGACTCACGAAATCGGTTAAAATTAAAAAACGGGAGGATATAATGAAAAAGAAGGAAGTATGGCGAGTTGTCAAATTCGCACTGTTTTCCGCAAGCGCAGGAATAATTGAAACTGTTGCAATGATTCTCTGCGAAGAGGTAATTGAAATCCCCTGGCACTATCTGTGCTACACCATCGCACTTGTACTCAGCGTTCTCTGGAACTTCACCTTCAACAGAAAGTTCACCTTCAAGAGTGCCGAAAATGTACCCAAGGCAATGCTTATGGTATTTCTGTTCTACATTCCGTTCGCACCCTTCACAATCTGGCTTGAGCATATCCTCGCCGATGTGAACGGCTGGAATGAGTACATTGTTCTCGCCATCAATATGGCGCTTAATCTCTCTCTCGAGTATCTCTGGGACAGCAAGGTTGTCTACAGAAACACTATAGATACCAATGATATAGCTATGAAAGAAAAGGAAAAGGAGAAACAATAATGGCTTACAATGGTTTTGCAATTGATGAGTATCTGGATGCCGCAGAGGTTACCAGACAGCTTGACGAACTGAAGAAGAAACCCATCTACTCCGTTCGCCCCGACAAGCTCAAGGAGTACGAGGAAGAATATTTTGATAAGAAGTGCGCAAAGAGCAAGGAAATGATTACCGAGGCTAAGAACTACATCCCCGGCGGCGTTCAGCACAACCTCGCATTCAATCATCCCTTCCCCATTGTCATCACCAAGGCAGAGGGCAACAAGCTCTATGACATCGACGGCAACTGGTACTACGATCTGCTCCAGGCAGGCGGCCCCACCATTCTCGGCAGCAACGACCCCGTTGTCAAGGAGGCTGTTATCGACCTGCTGAACACCTGCGGCCCGTCCACCGGGCTGTTCCACGGGTACGAATACAAGCTCGCAAAGAAGATTTCCGACTGCGTTCCCTCTGTTGATAAGTTCCGTATGCTCGGCTCCGGCACCGAGGCCTGCATGTGCGCACTGCGCGTTGCACGCCTTAAGACCGGCCACAAGAATGTCCTGAAGATGGGCGGCGCTTACCACGGCTGGTCCGATCAGATGGCATACGGCATGCGTATTCCCGGCACCAAGGGTCTGCAGAGCCCCGGTGTTCCCAACTTTGTTTTCAAGCATACCGATGAGTTCTTCCCCAATGACCTCGAGGACCTCGAGCGCAAGCTGAAGAAGAACGAGCTCAAGGGCGGCACCGCTGCTGTCTACATTGAGCCCATCGGCCCCGAGAGCGGTACCCGTCCCGTTTCCAAGGAATTCGTAAGAGGCTGCCAGGAGCTGGCTCACAAGTACGGTGCACTGTTCATCTGCGACGAGGTCGTTTCCGGCTTCCGTATCGGTCTGAGCGGCGCACAGGGCTACTACGGCGTTGACCCCGACCTCACCATCTTCGGCAAGATTATAGCAGGCGGCTATCCCGGTGCAGGCGGCGTAGGCGGCCACGAGGATTGCATGGCTCACCTCGGCGCAGGCCTCGATGCAGGCGGCAAGAAGGTCACCAAGGCAATGTGCGGCGGCACCATGGCTGCAACTCCCATCAGCTGCGTAGCAGGCTACACCGCAATCTGCGAAATCGAAAAGCGCAACGCTTGCGAGGTCGCAGGCCGTATGGGCGACAGACTCACCAAGGGTCTGCAGGAGCTCATCAAGAAGTACGAGCTTCCGTTCGTAGCATTCAACCAGGGCAGCGTATGCCACCTTGACAATGCAGCAACCATGCACTATGAAATCGACTGGATGAAGCCCTGGCTCATCCCCGGCGTTCTGAGCGAAACCTCCAAGCGCAAGGCAGAGATGCAGCACATGGGCGCAGCATACATGGCAGAGGGTCTTGTAACTCTCGCAGGTTCCCGTCTGTACACCAGCGCAGCCTACACCGAGCAGGATATCGACGAGGTTCTCAAGCGCTTCGACCGCGTTTTCGCAAACTGCGGAAAGCTGGGTAAGTAATAATGGCTTACGAGAAAAACGAAGCGGTAGCGCTTGTCATCGAGGCAGGTCACAGACTTGTTGAGGCAGGCCTTATCGCGCGTACCTGGGGCAACATCAGCGCCAGAATTTCCGACACTCAGTTTGTCATCACCCCGAGCGGTATGGCATACGATACGCTCACTCCCGACGATATCGTAACCGTCAATATCGCCGATTGCTCCTACGAGGGTAATATCAAGCCCTCAAGCGAGAAGGGCATTCACGCTGAGAGCTATAAGTATCGCCCCGATGTAAACTTTGTAATTCACACCCATCAGCTGTATGCCACGGCATACGGCACTCTGGGTGCTGAGCTTCCGACTGCCGAGGTTCTTCTCGGCGGCACCGTGCCCTGCGCGGAATACGGCATTTCCTCAACCAAGAAGCTTATGAAGAAGGTCTCCGAGTCCATTCAGAAGCACCTGCGCTCCAACGCATTCTTTATGCGCTACCACGGTGTGCTGTGCCTCGGCAAGGACCTTGAGAATGCCTTTGATATCAGCCTGCGCCTTGAGGAGCTTTGCAAGGCGGAGGTCGAAAAGAAGGTCGCGCTCAGCGAGTGCGCAGAGGACTTTGCAGTCCCCGCAGAGCTTACCGACGCTATCGAGGAGTCCGTTGCAATCTTCGTGAACACCCCCGCAATCCTTGCCGTCAGCAAAAAGCGCGGCAAGCTGCATCCGATGATTGACGATATGGCACAGATTGGCGGCACCGATTTTGACAATGTCAAGGTCGAGGGCGACTGGGCAGCAAAGGCGGCAAAGAGCCTTAACGGCCGCAACGCAGTTCTGCTGCGCGGCAAGGGCGCAATCTGCACCGGCAACAGCCTTGATGAGGCTGAGGCCGTTGCCTCCGTAATGGAGAAAAACTGCCTTGCAAAGCTGTATTCCAATGCCTGCGGCAAAAATCACCGCCTTGCTTACTTCGATGCACTTCTGCAGCGCACGGTGTATCTGATGAAGTACTCCAAGCTGAAGAACAAGTGATATGGCAAGGAAGCTGAGCGAGGAAAAACAGAATGAAATAATGGAGGTAGGCATCAGAATGTTTGCCGAGCGCGGCTATGACGGGGCTAACACCAATGTCATAGCGCACAAGGCGGGCATCTCGGTCGGTGCTTTGTTCAAGTACTACGGCGACAAGGAAACCTTTTTCCTTGCCTGCCTCCGCAGAAGTCTTGATATACTCGAAAGCGTGCTGCAGGAGGTTGAGCAGGCAGAGGGCAAGAGCTTTGACAAGGCCGAAAGCCTTTTCCGCACCCTTATAAAGTTCAGCCGCGAGCACGGCGATTACATCAGAATGTACCATATGATAACCGTGGGCAGCAACAAGGAGCTTACCGAAAAGCTTGCCGCGGAGATTGAGGGCGTATCTGCAAGGGTATATCGCGCATATATTGCAAGGGCGCAGGAGCAGGGCGAAATCCGCAATGATATCCCGCCCGAGAAGGCAGCGTTCTTCTTCGACAATATGCTTATGATGCTGCAGTTTACCTACAGCTGCGACTACTATAAGCAGCGTTTCGCGATGTATACGGGACTTGATGCCGACGATGAATCGGCAGACGAAATGATGATTAAGCAGCTTTTGCTTTTCATCGACGGAGCAATGGGCAGATAACTCACTACTCATAAAAAGAAAGGAAGAAAGATTATGGCATATGTACTGGCATATGACATAGGCACAACAGGCGTAAAGACCTGTGTTTTTTCCCTGGAGGATAAGATAAAGCTGTTAGCCGACGCAAACGAAGGCTACGGACTTTACATAGGCGAAAACGGCGAGGCAGAGCAGGAGGTCGAGGAATGGTGGGCTGCAATGTGCTCAACCACCCGCAAGGCACTCGGCAAGGCAGGCCTCAAGGGCAGCGACATTGAGGGCATTTCCTTCTGCTCACAGATGCAGGGCCTTGTACTCACGGACGAAAAGGGCAACGCTCTGCGCCGCCCGATGAGCTATATGGACCAGCGCGCAAAGGAAGAGGTCAAGGAGGGCATCGCAGGCGGTATCGAAATCGCAGGCGGCAACATCGTCAAGGTGCTGCGCTCTCTTATGATTAACCGCGCCGTTGCGTCAAGCGTCAAGGACCCCGTGTGGAAGTACAAGTGGGTCGAGAAAAACGAGCCCGAGGTGTTCGAAAAGGTCGCCTGCTGGCTCGATGTCAAGGATTACCTTGTCGGCAGATGCACGGGCAACCTCGTTATGACCGAGGACTCGGCATTTGCAACCCTCATTTACGATACCCGCGCAGGCCACCTCGGCTGGAGTGAGGCTCTGTGCAAGATGTATAAGGTCAATATGAAGCACCTGCCGCCCATCATCAAGACCACCGATGAGGCAGGCAAGCTGACCGAAAAGGCAGCTTCCGACCTCGGCCTTGCGGCAGGCATTCCCGTATTCGGCGGCGGCGGCGACGCATCGCTTATCGGTGTCGGCGCAGGCGCTGTCAATGTCGGCGACACTCACATCTACTGCGGCACAAGCGGCTGGGTTTCCACCGTTGTCGACAAGCAGATTGTCGATGTAAATGCAATGATAGCCTCCGTTGTGGGCGCTGTCAGCGGCAACTACAACTACTTTGCCGAGATGGAGACCGCAGGCAAGTGTCTTGAGTGGGTAAAGGACCATCTCGCGCTTGATGAAATCGATGTATATCTTGAGAAGAAGGATGTCGTCGGACACAGCAAGGAGCGCATCTACACCAGCCTTTACGACTACCTCACCGAAACAATTCGCAAGGTTGAGCCCGGCTGCGGCGGACTTATCTTCACCCCGTGGCTGCACGGCAACCGCTGCCCCTTCGAGGACCCCGATTCCGCGGGTATGTTCTTCAACATCAAGCTCGAAACCGGTAAGGCACAGATGATTCGCTCCGTAATCGAGGGCACCTGCTTCCATCTGCGCTGGATGCTCGAGTGTCAGAGCAGCAAGGTCAAGACCTCCGAGAAGCTGCGCTTTGTCGGCGGCGGTGCGCTGTCCGATATGACCTGCCAGATTCTCGCCGATATCTGCGGCAGACCCGTTGAAACCGTCAGCAAGCCTCAGAATGTAGGCTCTGTCGGCGCGGCTGCAGTGTGCGGTGTCGGCCTCGGCATCATCGACTCCATGGAGCGCGTAGGCGACTTCATCGAGGTTACTCACACCTATGAGCCCAACCCCGATAACAAGGAAGTCTATGACCGCAACTACAAGGCATTCCGTCAGCTTTATCAGTCGAACAAGAAGAATTTTGCAATTCTGAATGCGTAAGGAGCAACTGCGATGATTTATTATTTCACCGGAACAGGCAACGGCGAGTTCGTTGCAAAGAAGCTTGCGAAAGCTACGGGCGACGAAACCGCAGCCGTTTACGAGCGCATCAGAAACGGCGAGAAGCTCAGCACAGCTAAGGGCGAAACCCTCGTTTTCGTTACCCCGACGCATTGCTGGCGCGTTCCGCACATCGTTGAGGACTGGATTTTGAACGGTGAGCTTGCTGAGGGCTGCAGGGCATATTTTGTTCTGACCTGCGGCAGCGATATGGGCAATGCCGAAAAGTACGCACGCGAGTTATGCGATAAGGCAGGCTTCGAGTTTATGGGCATCGGCGAGGTCGTAATGCCCGAGAACTATGTTGCAATGTTTGATGTTCCCGAAGCCGACGAGGCAAAGGAAATTGTAAAGCTCGCGGTTCCCGTTATTGAAAAGTATGCCGAGTGCATCGCAAGCGGCGAGAAAATCCCCGCAAAGCGCGTGAATATTTTCGACAGCTTCAAAAGCGGCCCCGTGAACCCGATGTTCTACGGCGTCTGCGTCAAGGACAAAAAGTTCTTTGCCACCGATGCCTGCATCGGCTGCGGCAAGTGCGCAAATATCTGCATTACTCACAACATAAAGCTTGTTGACGGCAAGCCGCAGTGGCAGGGCAATTGCATACACTGCATGCGCTGCATCTGCGATTGTCCCGAGAGCGCAATTGAATACGGCAGAGCGAGCAAGGGCAAGCCCCGCTACCACTGCCCGAAAGAATAATTCCCGCTTATCAGTCCATATCGGCGCACCTATTGAAATATAGGGAATTTCGTGGTATTCTAATGGAAAATTATGAAGTGAGGAGCCTCGGATGAGCTTACAGGAATCGGGCGAGATGTATCTCGAGACCATATTGGTGCTTAGCAGAAAACTGAAAAATGTGCGCGCCATCGATGTCAGCGAGCATATGGGCTTTTCCAAGCCGAGTGTCAGCCGCGCAATCGGCATCCTCAAGGGCGAGGGCTATGTCATTGCCGACGAGAGCGGCTTTCTTGAACTGACCGAAGCAGGTCTTGCCGAGGCAGAGAAGATTTACGAGCGGCACGAGATGCTGACCGATGTGCTTGTGCGCCTCGGTGTCAGCGCGCAGACCGCCTCTGAGGATGCGTGCAAGATGGAGCATGTAATCAGCGAGGAATCGTTTGCGGCGATTAAAAACCATGTGAATAACAAGTAAGTAAAAATAAAAACATCGGCAATGCTTTTGCATTGCCGATGTTTTTTATATCGTTTGTGCTGCGAATTATGCCTCGCCGCGCTCCTTGAGAGCTTCCTTGCGGGAGAGATTTACACGACCGCGGTCGTCAATCTCGGTAACCTTGACCCAGGTCATATCGCCGATGTTGAGAACATCCTCAACCTTCTCGGTGCGCTTGAACTCGAGGTCCTTGATGTGGCACATGCCGTCCTTGCCGGGAGCAAGCTCGATGAATGCGCCGATGGGGATGATGCGGACTACCTTGCCGTAGTACAGTGCGCCGACCTCGGGCTCGAAAACGATGTTCTCGA
>JAZUJB010000111.1:0-6031 GCA_045642545.1 Oscillospiraceae bacterium | reverse complement strand
CCCGGCGGTCGGCCCCCCGGTGTCGGCTGCAATGTAACCAGCCCCCAGACTGCATACGCAATCTACAAGACATGCTATCTCGGCATCCCCTGCTATGACCGTATCCTCACAGTCGGTGGCTCCGCAGTCAACAAGCCCTACAACCTCCAGTGCCGTATCGGTACTCCCTTCAGCTACATTGCCGAGCAGTGCGGCGGCTTCATCAAGACCCCCAAGAAGATAGTTCTCGGCGGACCTATGATGGGTCTCATCGCAACCAGCCTCGACGCTGTTAACATCAAGGGTACCGCAGGCATCCTGTTCTTCACCGAAGAAGAGGACAAGACAGTTGAAAATCCGACCTGCATCCGCTGCGGTAAGTGCATTACCGTCTGCCCGATGGGTCTTGAGCCTGTCTACATGTACATGTACTTCAAGAAGGGTGACTTCGAGAACATGAAGAAGTACCACATTCTTGACTGCTTCGAGTGCGGAAGCTGCTCCTACAACTGCCCCGGCAGAATGCCGCTTACCCACTCCTTTAAGACTGCCAAGCTCATGTTTGCCAAGAAGGCAGCAGATGAGAAGGCACGCGCAGAAGCTGCAGCAAAGGAGGCAGAGAACAAATGATAACAAAAGAATATACATTTGATGCTTCCTATCAGCCTCAGGTAAGAACCAACACCGACACCTCCCGCATCATGCTGGATGTAATCATTGCACTTGTTCCCGCAATGATCGTCAGTGTATGGCTGTTCGGCGCAAGAGCACTTGCTCTGTACGCAATCACCGTAGCCGCCTCCGTGTTCTTCGAGTGGGGCTACCGCAAGCTCCTGAAGAAGCCCGGCTCCGTCGGTGACCTCTCCGCTTGCGTAACCGGTATCCTGCTGGCAATGTGTCTGCCTGTTACCATTCCTCTCTGGATGCCCGTTGTCGGCGCATTCTTCGCAATCGTTGTTGTCAAGCAGCTTTACGGCGGCCTCGGCAAGAACTTCATGAACCCTGCACTCGCAGGTCGTGCATTTATGTTCTTCTCCTGGACTGCAGTTATGACCAAGTGGGCAGTTCCCAACATCATCAGCGCTGATGCAGTAGCATCTGCAACCAGCGTATTTTCCAGTGTTGACGCTGCAACCATGGCAACCCCGCTGAGCATTCTCAAGGAAGGCGCAGCAATGCCCGCATATTATGATTTCACCAATCTGTTCCTCGGCATCATGCCCGGCTCCATTGGCGAGATGAGCGCACTTGCTCTGCTCATCGGCGGCATTTACCTGCTTGCACGCAAGGTCATCAACTGGCGCATTCCCGTTGCCTTCATCGGCACTGTTGTCGTTCTGACCTTCATCTTCCCGAGAAACGGTTACTCCAATGTTGATTGGATGATGTACAACCTGCTCTCCGGCGGTCTGTTCCTCGGCGCCATCTTCATGGCAACCGACTACTCCTCCAGCCCCGTAACCCTTAAGGGTCAGCTCCTCTACGGCTTCGGCTGCGGTGCTCTGTCCGTTCTTATCCGCTACTTCGGCGGCTTCCCCGCGGGTGTTTCCTTCGCAATCCTCATCATGAACCTGTGCGCATGGGCAATCGACAAGGGTACCCGTGACCGCCAGTTCGGTGTTTCCAAGGAAGACCTCAAGGCAGCCAAGAAGGCAGCAAAGGAGGCAAAGGCATGAAGAAGATAATTAAGCTCGCTTTCATCCTGTTCCTCGTCTCCGCAGTTGTCGCAGGCGTTCTCGGTCTGACTAACTTCGTCACCGCAGAGCCCATTGCCGAATATCAGGCAAAGAAGACTGCAGAAGCATACGGCGCAGTCATGCAGTTTGAATCCTATGAAGAAGTTGAATACACCGGCGACCAGGCAGCTGTCACCAAGATGTTCAAGACCAATGACGGCAACTGGATTGTTGAAGCTGATGTATCCGGCTCCCAGGGTATGATTACTGTTGCAATCGGCGTAAACGCTGACCTCAGCTGCAACGGAATCTCCATTATTTCCAGCTCCGAGACCTCCGGCCTCGGCTCCAAGGCAAATAATGCAGAGTTCAAGGATCAGTTCCCCGGAATCACTGTTGATCAGGCAAAGGTCACCAAGGATGGCGGCAGCATCGAAGCCATCACCGGTGCAACCATCACTTCCAAGGCAGTCTGCCTGGCAGTAACCTCTGCCATCACTGCTGTTGAATCTATGGGTTAAGGAGGTAATCTGAAATGAATGTAAAGAAACAGCTTAAAGACGGTCTGATTACCAACAACCCTGTTCTGGTTCAGCTCCTCGGTATGTGCTCCACCATGGCTATCACCACCATGCTCTTCAACGGCATCGGTATGGGTATATCCGTTCTGGTAATCCTCACATGCTGCAACATCGTTATTTCCGCAATGCGTAAGGTTATCCCCAACGATATCCGTATCGCAGTTTTCGTAGTTATCATCGCAGGCTTTGTTACCATCGTTGACCTTCTGCTCCAGGCTTACATTCCCGCACTGAGCGAATCTCTCGGCGTTTTCATTCCCCTGATTGTTGTTAACTGCATTATCATCGGTCGTGCAGAGGCATTCGCTGCAAAGAACACCATCGCTGCATCCGCACTCGACGGTATCTTCCAGGGCCTCGGCTACACCATCGTACTTACCCTTATGTGCATCATTCGTGAGTTCCTCGGCTCCGGCTCCTTCGGCAAGGGTCTGTTCAACACCATCGACGGCGTCATCGGCACCGGCGACGGCATTCAGATTTTTGCTGCTGAGTGCGGCGCAAAGATTCACACCATGCCCATCGGCGGCTTCCTCACCACCGGTGTTCTGATTGCCGCAATGCAGTATGCGCTTCGCAAGTCTGCAGAAAAGAAAGAAAAGGAGGGAACTAAGTAATGCTTACAAGTATTCTTTCCATTTCTCTGGGTGCAATCCTGATAACCAACTTTATCTTCTCCCAGTTCCTCGGCTGCTGCCCGTTCCTCGGCTGCTCCTCCAAGGTTGACACCGCTGTCGGCATGGGTCTTGCAGTTACCTTCGTTATGGGTCTTGCCTCCGCAATCTGCTGGGTAGTTGATACCTATGTTCTGCAGGCACTCAACCTCGGCTTCCTCCAGACTCTGACCTTCATTCTGGTTATCGCAGCTCTGGTTCAGTTCGTTGAGATGTTCCTGAAGAAGGCAATTCCTTCTCTGTACTCCGCACTGGGCATTTACCTGCCCCTTATCACCACCAACTGCGCAGTTCTCGGTGTTGTTCTCCTGAATGTTCAGAACGAGTACAACTTCCTTGAATCCACCGTTTACGGCATCACCGGCGGCCTCGGCTTCCTGCTTGCAATCGTTCTGTTTGCATCCGTCCGTGAGCGCGTTGAGTTTGCAGAGTACCCCGAAAGCTTCGAAGGCTTCCCCATCTGCCTTGTAACCGCATCACTGCTCGCTCTTGCCTTTATGGGCTTCAGCGGCATGAAAATCTTTTAATTAGGAGGACGATTATATGGATTTAGTAATATATGCTGTTATCGTTCTCGGCGTTTTAGGCGCAATCTTCGGTGCAATTCTTGCATTTGCATCTAAGATTTTCCATGTAGAGGTTGACCCCAAGCAGGCAGCAGTCCGCGAGTGCCTCGCAGGCGCAAACTGCGGCGGCTGTGGCTTCCCCGGCTGTGATGGCTATGCAGCAGCAGTCGCAAAGGGCGAAGCTCCTACCAACAAGTGTGTTGCAGCAGGCCCCGAGGCAGCTGCAAAAATCGCTGACATCATGGGCGTTTCCGCAGGCGCATCTGTCAAGAAGGTCGCATTCGTTCCCTGCTCCGGTACCGAAGGTCATGCTGTAAAGCGCTTCAACTACAGAGGACCGAAAAACTGCCAGGCAGCTATGCTGTTCGGCGGCAAGAGCAATATGGATTGCCGCTTTGCATGCATCGGCCTCGGCAACTGTGTTGATGCCTGCCAGTTCGGCGCAATGAATATCGTTGACGGTGTCGCAAAGGTTGACCGCGAGAAGTGTGTCGGCTGCGGCGCTTGTGTCGATACCTGCCCGAAGAAGATTGTCAAGCTCGTTCCTTATGACCAGCATGTCGAAGTCGCTTGCTCCAGCCACGACAAGGGCGCTGCTGTCAATAAGATTTGCGAAGCAGGCTGCATCGGCTGCATGAAGTGCCAGCGCGAATGCCCCGCAGACGCAATCGTAGTAACTGACAACCTCGCAATGATTAATGTTTCCAAGTGCGTACAGTGCGGCCACTGTGCTGATATCTGCCCGCGCCACATTATCAAGGTTCAGAACTGATAGTTTTCAACAAAAATACCTGAGCAATTTTTGCTCAGGTATTTTTTTCTTTGTATACATATTTATGTTTGCGGCAAAATACTTAAAAACAGTTTTGGAGTGATTTGCTGTGAGCATAAAAAGAAAAAAGCTGATACTTGCAATTGCACTGATTTTTGCGGTAAATATACTGATTATCGCAATTGCACAGTCTGCTGATGCTGCACTGTATAAGCGAGGCTCATCGGGCGCAACGGTAACTGAGATACAGAAGCGTCTTAAAAGCTGGGGCTATTATACGGGCTCGGTAGACGGAATTTACGGAAGCCGCACAGAAAGCGCTGTAAAGTATTTTCAGCGCACAAACGGCCTTGCTGTTGACGGACAGGCAGGAAATAAGACGCTTGCCGCAATGGGCATATACGAAAGCTCAAGCTCGTCAGCAAGTGACGGAGATGTTTATCTGCTTGCGCGTCTGATATCGGCCGAGGCACGAGGTGAGCCGTATATCGGGCAGGTTGCTGTAGGCGCGGTAGTAATGAACAGAATTGACCATCCTTCATTCCCGAACAGCCTATCAGGCGTCATATACCAACGCGGCGCATTTTCCTGCCTCGATGACGGACAGTTCAACCAGCCTGTATCCGACAGCGCATACAGAGCAGCTCGTGAGGCGCTGAACGGCTCAGACCCGACCGGCGGCGCAATCTATTACTTTAACCCCGCAACCGCAACAAGCTCGTGGATATGGTCGCGCCCGCTTCTGCTTGTAATAGGTAGTCACAGATTTTGTGCTTGACTTGCCATATCCTTCATAATAGAATAATAAAAAACGGCGGTTAACCGCCGATACATAGAAAGGTGAATGCTATGACTACATGTCCCAAGTGCGGAGCCTACATTCCCGATGGCGGCAAAATGTGCATTTCATGCGGCTGGAAGCCCGAAAAGGAAAACAGCGGCGTTTTTGAAGATGTATTTTCCAAGGACAATCCCTATATAAACTATCTGCAGCAGGTAATGGATACTGTTGTTAAGGATTTCCCCAAGGATGAGGACAGAATGCCTCACGATAACAGCGGTTGGACTGCAGCGGCAAGCTATCTCGGACCGGCCTTCATATATACATATATGAAGAACAGAGATTCCGAGCTGATTTGCTATCACGCAAACCAGGCATGCATTCTGTTTGCGGCTAATATTGCCCTCAACTTCGTAGAGAAGATTCCGCTTATAGGTGGGCTGCTCAAAAAAGCAGGCAACATCGCGCTGCTCGCATCTGCATTTATGGGTGCAAAGAACGCAGTTGCAAAGAAGCTTGAGCCGGCTCCGGGACTGAGCAAAATCAACATCACCGTACTTAAATGATGCTGCAAAGCACTGCACGGCATACATAAAAACAGAATAGCTTATTTTGGGGTTTGAATCGAGTGAAGAGCACAAGATTTAGGCCCCAAAAATTTTTTGAAAAAAGACTCAAAAAAGTGACAAAAAGGTGTTGACAAAGGGCATATTCAGTGGTATTCTAACAAAGCACTTCAGATGAGGGCAAAGTTTGGAAAACAAGCTTAAAAAAACTCAAAAAAGTTTTAAAAAAGTATTGACAAACGCTTGTCTTTATGCTAAAGTAAAAAAGCTCACCACGAAAGAGGCGAGCGAAGAGTGTACCTTGAAAATTAGATAATGTAAGAACAGCTTATGCTAAATAAGCACCAGAAAAGGGTTCTTTAAAGTCAGAAATGACTATAAAAATTTCTTTGAGAGCTAGAAAGCAATCATAAATTGATTTAATCTGCTTAGGCAG
>JAZUJB010000110.1:0-38501 GCA_045642545.1 Oscillospiraceae bacterium | reverse complement strand
CTTAAGTCAAAAGCCTCGGTAACTTCCAAAAAGAACCGTCCGTACTTTGTTTCCGAGTGCAACGGTCATATGTTCCCCACTAAGCAGTTTGACGACGAGCGCCACCGCTTAAGCCATGCGTTAAGACACGCAAATGTTCTTGATGCAATGTATGCAGACGATGATATCTGCGGTATTTTCCCGTGGTGTATGTTCGACTACAACACCCACAGAGACTTCGGCAGCGGAGACGGCATATGCTACCACGGCGTGCTCGATATGTTCAGAAACCCGAAGCTTGCCGCTTCGGTGTATACAAGTCAGAATGACGATATCCCCTGCTGCATCGTTTCATCGTCAATGGATATCGGTGAGCATCCCGCGTGCGACCTCGGAAGTGTATATGTGTTCACAAACGCAGACAGTGTAAAGTTGTATAAAAACGATTTGCTTGTAGATGAATTCTTCCCCGCGCGTGAAAAGTACTCATCACTGCCCCATCCGCCTATAATCATTGACGATTTCATCGGCAATATGCTTGAAACCGAAGAAAATTACGATTGCAAAACCGCCCAGTCTGTCAAGGAAAGTATCGGCGCAATTGCTAAATACGGTGCAGGAGCATTACCCCCAAAGCATATGGCGACAATCGGAAAGCTAATGCTTTTCAAGGGCTTCAGATATTCTGACTTCCACAGACTGTACGCAAAGTATGTAAGCAATTGGGGCGGCGAAGCAACCGTATGGCGCTTTGACGCAATCAAAGACGGCAAGGTATTTGAAACCGTTGTCAAAAAGCCCGGACAGCAGGTGCATCTGAATATCGACATCAGCAGCTCAGAATTAATTGAGGCTGATACCTATGATGTCGCAGCCGTGCGAATTACCGCCTTAGACGAGTTTGGCAACCCTGCTCCCTATTATCAGGAGCCTGTTGTTTTAAGCTGCTCCGGCAACATTGAGATAATCGGTCCAAGCGTCATTTCCCTTAAGGGCGGCAGTGGCGGAACATATGTTAAAACCAAGGGTAACGAAGGCAGTGGCATTCTCAAGGTTAATGATAGGCAATTTGAATTTAATATTATTAAGAAATAAAAAAACAGACCAAGTATAACTTGGTCTGTTTTACTTTGGAGCTGGTGGTGAGAATCGAACTCACAACCTTCTCATTACGAGTGAGATGCTCTGCCATTGAGCCACACCAGCAACAATTCAGCTTTCGTATTTTAGCATAAGCATAACCCAAAGTCAATTGAATTAATAATTACGAACTGTATAATAATTTGTTTACATTTTGTAGCATATAAAAATGTCAAAAACTGTTTCATTGAAATTCAAGGCTTTTCAGCGCCCATAAATCGCAATTATTGTTACCATAATATTTTTCTATAATAATTATTCAAATAGTTATCAACATTTTCAACAGGTTTTTCAACACAAATTATCATATGTGTTTTCAGTATTTTTTAGTATTATAGCAAAAATCAGCAAATCCTGTAATGATAATTAATAACAAAACAGAAACAAAAATCAGTTTACATAAGCCCTTTTGAGCTCATTGAGCAGTAGCTTCCGCTGCCCACTATTATGTGATCTATGAGCTTTACATCAATCATTTCCAATGCGTTCCTGACAAGGCCCGTGCAATATTCGTCTTCTTTTGAGGGAAGCGGCATGCCGTGAGGGTGATTATGGGCAATAATTACATTAGCCGCATGATACTTCATTGCTTCCTCAACCAGCTTTCTTAAGCCTACATCGGTCGCATTGACAACGCCGTTGCTTATCTGCCTGCAGGCAATAATGCCGCAGTTATTATCAAGCAAAAGCGCGTAGCAAAGCTCGTTTACCTCGTACATAAACTTAGATACGAAATATTTACCTGCTATTTCAACACTGTCAACATATTTCTTCGGTGTGCTGATATTCACCATATAACGACGGCTTATCTGCGGTACAAGCTTAAGAAGAACAGCTGCGCTGTCCCCTATACCGTCGACCTTGCGCAGCTCCTCATAGTCAGCCTCAAGCACTGCGGTTAATGAGCCGAAATGGTCAATAAGCTTATGAGCAAGCTCATTTGTATCCTTGCGCGGTAGCGCATAGAAAAGCAGCATTTCCAGTGCATTATGGTCGCTGAATCCATCAAGTCCGACCTCTGCAAAGCGGTCCTTCATTCGCTGGCGGTGACCATCATGTACGCCCATTATCTCACCTCTTAAAGCTCCATATTTGCGTAGGCATTCAAATCGCTGCCTGCAGTGTTGCCAGCAAGATATTCAAAGTAGCCCTGGCAGCCTATCATTGCGGCATTATCTCCGCACAGCTTAAGCGGCGGAACAAATAGCTCGCAGCCTGCTTTCTCGGCAGCTGCCTTAAAATCAGCTCTGATTCTTGAGTTTGCTGCAACGCCGCCGGCAATTGCGATTTTCTTATAACCAAGCTCCTTTGCAGCCATCATTGTGCGCGGAACAAGGCTGTCGCTGACTGCGGCGGTAAATGATGCCGCCAGAGAGGCTCTGTCAAGCTCCTCGCCCTTTTGCTCTGCATTGTGGACAATGTTTATTACCGCGGTTTTCAGGCCTGAGAAGCTCATGTCGTACGGACTGCCGTCAATATGAGTTCTGGGAAGCTGATACTTCTTGTCATCTCCGCCCTGCGAGAGCATATCTATGGGCTTTCCACCGGGATAAGGCAGACCGAGAACTCGTGCGGTTTTGTCAAAGCACTCACCTGCCGCGTCATCACGGGTTGCTCCTATAATCTTAAGGTCGGTGTAGCTGCGTACATCTATAATAAGAGTGTTGCCGCCCGATATTGCAAGGCAAAGAAACGGCGGCTCGAGCTCGGGGTATGCAATGTAGTTTGCCGCAACATGACCTTTGATATGGTGCACGGGAATAAGCGGAACATTAAGGCTTAGCGCAACAGCTTTTGCAAAATTAAGTCCTACAAGAACCGTTCCGATAAGTCCGGGAGCATATGTAACTGCAACGGCATCAATATCGCTTTTTGCAATTCCGGCAGCCTGAATTGCACGCTCTGCCAGTCTTGATATAACCTCGACATGGCTGCGTGATGCAATTTCGGGTACGACGCCGCCGTAAACTGCGTGCAGGTCGGCCTGAGAGAATATCTGGTCAGTCAATACCTTTCTGCCGTCCTCGACAACGGCAACTGCGGTTTCATCGCATGATGATTCAAATGCAAGTATTTTCACTTAACTTTCCTCATTTCAAAAATCTTGTCATCAGTATAGCATTTTCTATTGGCTTTTCGTAGTAGTTTTTTCGCAATCCCACTTCTGTAAAGCCGTTTTTTGAATAAAGCGCTATTGCAGGTGTGTTGCTCTCACGAACCTCAAGGGTTACAAAGCTCAAAAGCTTCTCTTCGGACTTTGAAACAAGCTCACGGATAAGCGCATCGGCAATTCCGAGTCTTCTGTATTCGGGAGAAACTGCGACATTGGATATATAGCCCTCATCAAGCACATACATCATTCCGACATAGCCTATCGCATTTCCCTGCTCGTTCTCAGCAACGATAAACATATGCAT
Organism: Oscillospiraceae bacterium; assembly: GCA_045642545.1. Classification (GTDB taxonomy): domain Bacteria; phylum Bacillota; class Clostridia; order Oscillospirales; family Oscillospiraceae; genus F23-B02. The sequence goes on along the minus strand of JAZUJB010000110.1, from coordinate 34,965 downwards.
ATCGTCGGGAAGCTGCGATATCAACGCCTGCCTTGACCACGGCAATGAAAAGCACTGCTTTTCTATCACTTCAATGGCATCAATATGCTTAAGCTGCGCATCAGCTATTCTATATTTCATCAGAAATCCTCCTGCGTCAGCTCGTCAATAACGGCAAGCACCTCATCCTGCAGGTGCTCAATGCATTTTTTCCAGCCAAGCGGAAGCATCGGCGGGATTATATCGTCCTCGGCAAGACACATTACGCGTTCGTCAAGGTCCTGATACTTCTCGGAAAGAATGCTCGTCTGCTCAAGTGTCATGCACAGTGCAACATCGTATGAACTCAGAAGCTCCCTTGTTATCTCAACGGGTCTTCTTGTCGGCAGAGATATATCGAGGTCCTCGCAGACCTTCTTCATGCGTGCGGGCAGTTCCGCGCAGGCGGTTATGCCTGCCGAATACGCAACCACGCTATCGCAGTAGCCCTGCTTATTGTCGTTAAACACCGCTTCTGCAATCAAAGAAAGCGAATTATCATCGCAGACGAACAGAATGCTGCCGACATCAATACCGTTGAAGCCGCAAAGCTCCGACTGCCGTTCATCCCAACGCTCAAGACTCCTGTCTCCCGCTCTGCCCTCAATATGATGAGTCAGCTCGTGATGCAGCGTGCTTTTCAGTCGCTTGGTGAACAGCTCATCGTCCATTTCGCCGTATAGCTCGACAAACGAGCCGTAATACAGCTCAATATATCTGCCCATTTCATTTTGGAAATATGTGCCGAGTGTATATCTTCCGTCTTCGGAGGTCCTTGCTTCTTCTACAAAGCTGATGCCGCCGTTAAGCTTTTCAAATATTGCTTCAGGCAGCTCGTCAACAAGGTCATCAAGCACATTTCCCGCTTCTTCATAGCTAAACATTAATGTGCCTCCGCCCAGCTGTGTCCGATTTTTGCCTCAACGGTCAGCGGAACGGCAAGCTGTGCAACCCCGCTCATTTCCTCTTCAAGTATTCTGCATACTGTTTCAGCCTCGTCCTCGGGACACTCGCAGATAAGCTCGTCGTGTACCTGAAGAATAAGCCTTGCCTTCAAGCCCTCGGACTTAAGGCGCTTATATACATTAACCATCGCAAGCTTGATAATGTCAGCTGCAGTACCCTGAATAGGCATATTAAGCGCCACTCGCTCGCCGAATGAACGCATATTGAAGTTTGACGATTTAAGCTCAGGCAGTGCTCTGCGGCGGTTATACAGTGTCTTAACGAAACCGTCTGCCTTTGCTTCTTCGACAATACGCTTCATATAGTCATGCACACCGCTGTATTTATCGAGGTATGCATCCATATACTCCTTGGCCTCATTGGGAAATACACCGATATCCTGCGAAAGTGACCATGCGGATATACCATAGACAATACCGAAGTTGACGGCCTTTGCTCTGCTTCTCTGAAGGCTTGTAACCTCCTCTAACGGCGTATTAAACACCTGGGATGCAGTTACTCTGTGGATATCCTCGCCACTTGTGAAGGCCTCCTGCATACGATTATCGCCCGATATGTGCGCAAGCAGGCGCAGTTCAATCTGGCTGTAATCGGCATCGACAAGTGTTTTACCGCTTGATGCGATGAACATCTTTCTTATCTGGCTTCCCAACTCCTTTCGAATGGGTATATTCTGCAGATTCGGCTCAGTGCTTGAAAGTCTGCCCGTTGCGGTTACAGTCATCTGGAACTTTGTTCTTATGCGACCGTCCTTATCAATAAGCTTGAGCAGTCCGTCCGCGTAGGTGGACTTAAGCTTTGTGAGCATTCTGTAGTCGAGAATCATCTCGATTATCGGGTGCTTACCGCGAAGCTTATCAAGAACATCAGCATTTGTGCTCCAACCCGATTTTGTCTTCTTGCCTGCGGGAAGCATAAGCTTTTCAAACAGAACCTCGCCCAACTGCTTGGGAGAATTTATGTTGAACTCACCGCCTGCGAGCGCCCATATGTCCGTTTTAAGCTTTTCAATGCCTTCATTGAGGCTCTCTCCGAATTCACTCAGTGCGCGTCTGTCAACCATAAAGCCGGCAGACTCCATATCTGCAAGCACCTCACACAGAGGAAGCTCGATTTCGTAATAAAGCCTATCCATTCCAAGCTCGTTGAGCTTTGCTTCGGTTACTGACTTGAGCTTAAAAATTGCTTCCGTACCGCTAAGCTCAGCGCCGAAATAGCGCATGCTGACTCTCTCGAGCGGGTATTCGCTCTCGGTTGCCTCAAGAAGATACGCAGCAAGCGCTGTATCGTATATAAATCCGTCAAGTGAAAGTCCTTCGGCTATAAGCTGTGCCATAAGGTCTTTTACATTATGTGCAGCCTTTTTCACTTCTGCGGAAAATACAAACCTGAGAAGCTCATTATAGTCATCGCCGAGATTTCCCCAGCGAGCAATATACACGCTCTTTCCGTCGCATATCTCGATGCTGTCAAAATCCTTATCTGCTGCAACGGCAACAAACTCAGCCGCCTTTACAGCTTCGCATATTGTTGAAAAGCAAGCGTTTTCAACTACTGCGCAGTGTTCGACTTCCACCTGCTCCTGCACTTCGCCGGCGGCTTCAACGCCCCATTTTTCGATGAATTTATTAAATCCGAGTTTTTTGAACAGACCGAAAAGCTCTGGCTTATAGTTTCTGTTCCACAGACAGTCCTCGGGCTTAAATTCAATAGGTGCTTCGGTGCAGATAGTTGCAAGCTCGTATGAAAGCTCTGCGCTTTCCTTACCGTCTTTAAGCTTCTTGCGCACACCCTCCTTGATTTCAAGCTCATCAATTGAGTCATATATCTTGCTTACGCTTGTGTAGCGCTGTATAAGGTCCATAGCGGTCTTTTCGCCTACACCTGCAACGCCGGGGATGTTATCTGAGGCATCGCCCATAAGTGCCTTAAGGTCAACTATATGTGCGGGCTCAAAGCCGTACTCCTCACGGAACAGTTCGGGGGTATATTCCTTAGTTTCGGTCTGACCCATACGGCTTTTGACATGGCAGATGTGAGTTGTATCGGTTATAAGCTGGAAGCTGTCCTTATCGCCGGTTACTATTCTGCAATCCCAACCCGATTTTTCGCAGATTTTGCCTACTGTACCGAGAAGGTCGTCAGCCTCGTAGCCTTCAAGCTCAAGGCGCATTATTCCCATTGCATCAAGCACTTCCTTGAGAATAGGCATCTGCACAGCAAGCTCTTCCGGCATACCTTTGCGCTGCGCCTTATAGCCCTCATAGCGAAGGTGTCTGAAGGTAGGTGCCTTAAGGTCAAAGGTTACGCACACAGACTCGGGCTTTTCACTATCGAGCAGCTTGTTGAGAATCGCAAGAAAGCCGTACACGCCGTTTGTGGGTGTGCCGTCGGGTGCATTAAGCTGTCGTATTCCGTAAAAAGCTCTGTTTACTATGCTGTTTCCGTCTAAAATCAGTAATTTCATGATTATTCCTCACCGCGAAGTCTTATAATTCTGTCGCGTAATTCTGCTGCAAGCTCAAATTCAAGCATCTTTGCCGCAGCCTTCATCTGCTTTTCAAGCATCTCAATTGTATCCTTGCGCTCTTTCTTTGTCATCTTGACACCGTCGGAGCGTTTTGACTTTGCGCTACTGTCAGAGGATATCTCGATAAGCTCTCTTACGCTCTTTATAATCGTCTTAGGCACAATGCCGTTTGCCTCGTTATAGGCAGCCTGCTTTGCGCGGCGGCGCTCGGTTTCGTCAATCGCAAGCCGCATTGAGCGGGTAACCGTATCGGCGTACATAATTACAAGTCCGTCAGCATTTCTTGCCGCTCTGCCTATTGTCTGTATAAGGCTTGTTTCGCTTCGCAGGAAGCCTTCCTTGTCGGCATCGAGAATGGCAACAAGGCTTACCTCCGGCAGGTCAAGTCCCTCACGCAGAAGGTTAATGCCGATCAGAACATCGAAATCTCCCATTCTGAGTCCTCGGATTATCTCCATTCTCTCAATGGCATCAATATCATGATGCATATATCGACACTTGATGCCTGCATTTCCGAGATATTCAGTGAGATTCTCCGCCATCTTTTTGGTAAGCGTTGTAACAAGAACTCGCTGATTTTTCTCGACTCTTATATTTATCTCACCAATGAGGTCATCAATCTGATTTTCAATGGGTCTGACCGATATCTCAGGGTCAAGAAGTCCCGTAGGTCTTATTATCTGCTCAGCAATCTGTCCCGCTCTTTCCCGCTCATAGTCGCCGGGGGTTGCGGATACATAGACCGCCTGATGTACTCGCTCGTCAAACTCTTCAAACTTAAGCGGTCTGTTATCAAAAGCAGAGGGCAGTCTGAAGCCGAAGTCTACAAGTGATTCCTTGCGTGCGCGGTCACCGCGGTACATTGCTCGTACCTGCGGCAGCGTTACATGGCTTTCATCTACAAAAAGAATAAAGTCATCGGGGAAATAGTCAAGCAGAGTCATAGGCGCGCTGCCTACGGGTCTGCCGGAGATTACTCGTGAATAGTTTTCTATACCCGTGCAGTAGCCAAGCTCCTGCATCATCTCAATATCGTAGTTTGTACGCTGCGAAATTCTCTGCGCTTCAAGCAGCTTGCCGTTTTCCTCAAAGAATTTTACGCGCTCCTCGCACTCCTTGCGAATATCGTCAATCGCCCTTGCCATTTTTTCCTTGCTGACGACATAGTGGCTTGCAGGGTAAATGGCTACATGATTAAGGTACTTGATTGCATTGCCCGTAACAACATTTATCTCGCTTATGCGGTCAATCTCATCACCGAAGAATTCAACTCTTATGGCTTTATCATTTGAATACGCAGGGAAAATCTCAATTGTATCGCCGCGTACTCTGAACATATTGCGCTCGAATGCTATGTCGTTGCGCTCGTATCTGATTTCAATCAGCTTTCGCAAAAGCTCATCAAAATCGCGTGTCTGTCCCTGCCTGAGCGAGATGACCATATTCTTATAGTCGATAGGGTCGCCCAAACCGTAGATACAGGATACAGATGCAACAACTATCGTGTCGCGCCTTTCGAACAGACTCGAGGTTGCGCTATGGCGCAGGCGCTCAATCTCGTCATTGATTGAGCTGTCCTTTTCGATGAAGGTGTCGGTATGCGGTATATATGCTTCGGGCTGATAATAATCGTAGTAGGAAACGAAGTACTCAACCGCATTTTCAGGGAAAAACTCTCTGAATTCAGCGCATAGCTGCGCTGCAAGAGTTTTATTGTGAGCAAGCACAAGAGCGGGTCTGTTAAGCTTCTCAATGACACTTGCCATTGTAAAGGTCTTGCCCGAGCCCGTAACGCCGAGCAGCACCTGCTCTTCGAGGCCGTTTTCAATGCCCTTCACAAGCTTGTCAATAGCTTCAGGCTGGTCGCCCATAGGCGCATAGGGAGATACCAGTTTGAATTTGTCCATTGAGCAGCCTCCTTTCAATAATTATTTTATTATATCATACGCAGTTATAAATCACAACAAAAAGAAGCCATTCAGATTTAACTGAATGGCTTCTTTCGTACTCAATTATTCAGCAAAAAGCAAGGCGCGATACCATTGCCGCGAGCTGTGCGCGGGTTGCGGTGCCCTGAGGAAGAAGCGTTCCGTCACCCATACCGATAATGATGTTATTATCAACGCACCAGTTCATTGCTGCGCGGGCATATTTGGAAACTCTGCCTGCATCGGTAAAGGCTGCTGCAAGGCTGCAGGAGGTATCAGCACCGTCATTTGCATAACGGAAAATGAAAGTGCTCAGCTGCTCGCGGGTAACGCTTTCGTCTGCGCGGAAGGTGTTATCCTCGAAGCCCTTGACAACACCTGCATTGTAGCCCCATATTACCGCATTTTCGTAATCAGCGCCCTTGATATCGGTAAACGGACATGTCATACCGTCAACCTTCGGTGAGCCTGCCATACGATACAGAACAGTAACTACCTGGCCGCGTGTAACGGTTGCATTGGGATTAAATGCGTTAATGTCGGTGCCGTTCATAAAGCCGTTTTCATAGCAGTACTTGACATTATCATAGAACCACTCGCTGATATTAACATCGGTATAAGGCATCGAAACAGTTAAGGGATTTCCCTGCTTGCTTGTCATATAGTCATCGGGAATTGTCATCATCCATGCCATGCCGAGCTCACCATAGTGTGCGGACATAATGCCGATGATGTTGTAAAGTAAGGTTGCAAACTCATTGGGGCAAAGAACCGCAAGCTTAATGACCACAGTCATAAGCGGCGCAATCATTTCCTTTACCTGCTGTGCGGAATACTCAGTAATACCTGCATCACGCATTGCGTCAAGCACCATATCCGCTGCGTACACAACTATCTCTTCGTTGGACTTGTTTTCGATAACATAGATAAACTCGCCAAGGTTCATTACGCAATTTTTAGCAAGGTTTTTGATTGCGGTTTCATACTGGTCGGGATATGTTCCGATAATCGGAAGAATAAGCTCCTGAAGGTCGTCCTGAGCAGCATAAACCTCTTCTCTTGTGGTAAGAACCTTAGTGAAGAGCTTCTCTGCCAGAATGTCGAGGAACTCGCCCTGAGTCATGGTATTGCCCTGCTTTATATTGATAATCTTGGATATAGTTGCACCGGGGGTTACGGTGATGTACTTGAAATTATCAATTCTGTAGTCGCCTGCGTTTTCAAAGGTGGAGAAAACCTCAAGCATATCAGCCTTGAGCTCATCGTAGTTCGAGTCGAGCTTGTAGCTGGGCATAACATGGTCAACGCCGTATCTGCCGAAGCCAAGGCATGCGGGAGCAACCTTTGCAACGAGGTCGTTGTAGTTGATAATATTATGAATGTTGTTGTAAATGCTGTCACCGAGCCTGCTGCTCTCAGCACCCATAGGTGCCTCAAAGGTGTAGATATACATATCATCGGTGCAGACAGTTACATTCTCACCGATAGGCTGACCGGCAAGAAGCATATCGTCAAGTCTGCCGCCGAGCATATTAGCGCCTGCTGCACCGCGACTGTAACCGGTGCACCAAATCTTAATTCTGCCGGTGATTTCGGTGTGCTTTGCAAGGTACTCCTGCAGGAATGCAAGTGCCTTGTCACGGCAGATTGCAAAGCCGGTGTGCTCACCCTCTGCGCCGACATTGAAGTCACCTGCCCATTCGGCATAGTAACCGCAGCCGCGAAGACCGATGGCAATAACAGTGCACTTTTCGCCGTCAACATAGATTTCCTTGTTTGCAATACCTACGCCGAAGGTGTTTCTGTCAGGTCTTTCAACGAAATCACTGTTGCACTCGAAGTCCTCAAAGCCTATCTGATTGAAGAAATCGATAAGGTTACCGGGGCCCTCCTGGTATCTTTCGGGCTCAGCAACATTGCCTGCAGCAAGGCACATGGCCATTGTTGCGGTTGCGAGGTCCTGGCGATAGGTGTAGCCCGAGTCGGTAAAATATGCATCGCTGTAGGTAAACGGGCACGGATGGTTTGTTTCCATGTCGTCATGACCTGCGTTGAACATAATCGTGCCGGTGACGGTTTCGTACTCGGCCTTTTCAGCCAAAGCAGACACAGGCATAAGTGAAACGAGCATTACAAGGGCTAACAATGCGCAGATTAGCTTTTTCATACTGTTTCCTCCAAAACTGAACTCTCTATTTCCTTTTCTCTTTTTGATTCACTTTCCATAACCGCAAACATAAGTGTCAGCAGTCCGGCCTCGGGGAACGGGCAGAAAATTCCCGGATTTGTCATGGACATTGCGAGAATTGCCGCATATGAGAAGCCGAAGATGACCATAGGCGAATGAAGATTAGAGATAATCAGACGCATACGCTCACCGAACAGCAGGCTGTAAGCCATAATGCCGACCATACCCATTGAGCCTGCCTCCTGGATAATCGCATTATGATAGAAAACAATGCTTCCGGGAATGATGGCCTTGAAAATCTCAACATTTTTAAGATTTCCGATACCTATGCCGTTGATGGGATAGGTTATAAAGTCTCTGATTCCAAGCTCTATGAAGCTAACTCTTGTTTCACTTGATGAAATGAAGTTACCGTCAATCAGTCGGCTTGAATACAAAACGGGAATATACTTAAACGCAACATAGCTCAGCACTGCAACAATTGCGACGAACAACCAGTTGTACCAGCGGCGCTGCTTAAGACTGTCCTTATGCAGATAGCACATATACACACCGCATACAAAGCCTACCATTGCGCCGAACAGAAGTCCGCTTCTTGAGCCGTTAAATGCAAGCGCTGCGCACATTGCAGCAAAGCCAATCAGATGTATTCTGCGTCTGTTTACAAGCAGGCAGGACGCCGGCATAGTCATCAGAATTACACTGGCAATGTAGTTTCTGGGCTTGTAATACAGAACGCTTCCCTTCTCCAAAAATGTCTGAAAGTTCTTGATATAGAACACAAGTACAATAGCTGAGGCGACAAGGCCCGCGACAAACAGTATGTCTGCAAGGCGCTCAGTTCTGTTATACTGTCTCTCATTTTCAAGCCTTGACAGAATAAGAAGGTACAGTATCAGCATTCCCACACCGAGTCCGACAGTATAGTATAGACTAACCGGTCTGAAATACTCTTCCTTAGGAATTATGCCTGCGCCGCCGAAAAGCAGTGCAAACGAAACCGCAAGCATTGCCTTGGTAAATCTGCCTTTTACAAGCGGCTTGCTGTAGTAAATCATATTAAACAGCAGCGCAATGGCAAAAGGCACTACCGCGAACGGAACATAAGGTGTCAGCACCGTGTAATCAACATAAAACTCCGTTGAAAGGAGCAGAACGCAGAAAACGGGGCATACTATTGACATCAGGTCATCGCAAAATATGAGCAGCAGCACCGTTAATGCTAAAAGCACAAACATACCCGCAAGCTGAGTATGCGTAATTAAGGAAAGCACCGAAAAAATAAACAGACTCGGTAAAAAATACTTGCTGTTCCATACCTTGCTTGCAGTCATCTGACATTTACTGAAAAAGCTTTGCAAATTAAAAACACTGTCCTTTAACATTTTACTTGGTTTAGTATGTAATAGACCAGCAGATATACTCAAGTCAATATACTGCTTAGCCTTAATATTTCGTAAAGTATATTTTAACAAATTTTCACTAAATGTGCAACAATTGCAATATTTGAAGTATTTAATTTTCATCAGTCTTGAAACATACGAAATATCATGTTACAATCATAAAAAACTACGGAGGTAATAAAATGTCCAGAGAAGAGACCTTAAAGTCCATAGAGGAAGAAGATAATTACCACTACAACGAGGAGCTTTTCTATACCGGTGAAGGCGACCTGCTCGACACTCCCGAGGGTCGTGCAAAATTCTGCAGACTCAATGAGACCACGGTTTTCAGAAAAAAAGACCCCGGTACATGGAGAAACTACATCTGGGTATTCAATAATCAGGGCGTTGGTATGACCATCAAAAAGCAGAGCCGCGTAGACCCCGAGCTTATGGAGTGCATTGATTACGATGCTGACGGCAACGAAATCGGCAAAGCATACGAGCCGACATGATGTAAACAAATACAAACGGCAGTTGAGTTAAACTCAACTGCCGTATTTTTTACTATTACTTATTCCACTCTTTAACCTGCTCGCGAATCCAATCCGCCCACTCATCTATTCCCTCGCCTGTTCTTGCGGAAATGGGAATAATCTTGATGTTGGGGTTGAGCTTGGTTACATACTGCTTGCATGCCTCAAGGTCAAAGTTGAAGTAAGGCATTACATCAATCTTGTTTACGAGAAGTACATCACAGATTGAGAACATCAGAGGATACTTCAAAGGCTTGTCGTGGCCTTCGGGTACAGAAAGAATCATTGCATTCTTAACTGCGCCGGTATCAAACTCTGCGGGGCAAACGAGGTTGCCTACATTCTCAAGGATTGCAAAATCAACATTTTCGGTGCCGAGACCTTCAAGGCCCTGCTTGGTCATGCCTGCATCAAGGTGGCACATACCGCCGGTGTGAAGCTGAATAACCTTTGCACCGGTTTCGGCAATAGTATGTGCGTCAACATCGGAGTCGATATCCGCTTCCATAACGCCGATACGCATCTCGTCCTTAAGTGCAGCGATTGTTGCCTTAAGAGTAGTGGTCTTGCCCGAACCGGGTGAAGACATCAGGTTAAGAAGAAAAGTCTTTTCCTTCTTAAGCTCTTCTCTGAGCTTATCTGCCTCGCGGTCATTATTCTCGAATACGCTCTTTTTAATCTCGAGTACTCTGAATCCTTCCATTCTTTTCACCTCATATATTATTTGTATGTTTACTTTTAACTTAAGGAACCCATGATTGCTTTCATTACATTATCAAAGTTGCGGCTGTTTTCCGAATATTTTGCGCTTGCGGGGTAAATGCACTGTTTGCCATCTGTTTTAAGCGTGTTTACCGCATTCATAAGCTTTGAATAAACCGCATATTCGGACTCATCGGTAATTACTCCGATTGCCTGCGTATAGCCGCTGTCGCCAACAAAGCGCGCATTTATCTTTTCAGAAACAAACCATTTCAGGAACATAGCTGATGCACGCATCGAGTCTTCATCGGCTTTTGTAACCGCCGCACCCATGACCTTCTCGACATAGACACTGTCGCCGTCCTTCATGCACGGATATTTGTAGAACTCAATTGAGTCTGAGTCCATATATTCGGCATACTGCATTACATCTGCCGAGGAAACAATTGCACTAACAAGCTTACCGTCTGCGACCTGCTTTGCAGCATCTGCGTCGACAGCGCTGAAGCCGCGGTTATACGCGCTTTCTGCGAGCTGCTTGTATATGTACTTGCTGTTTTTGTTATCGCTGTCGTGCGGGCTGACCGCATCAAACTCATCATGAAGCTGTGCAGCAGCAGTTCTGAAAAACAGTGAGTAGTCAGTTATTGTAAAGAAGCTGTCCCCTGTTCTTGAGTAGTATTCATCAGCCGTAGAGCAAAGCTTTTCAAAGGTTGAAATTGCGTCGGCATCGGAAAACAACTCGGTATTGACCATAAACAGATTTGCTTCAGACGCAATAGGTAATGAGGTTAGGCACTCGTCTACAGTTGCCGCCTCGATCATATCGGCGTTTATTGCAGATATCTCCCAGCCTCTTATGTATGAATTAAGGTCTGTAACAACGCCCTTTTCATTCATATAAGCGGCAAAATCCGTATCGCATACGATCAGATTGGGAAGCTCACCGCCATCTTCGATTATCTTGCAAATCTTATCGTACATTTCAGCCTGACTTGCAAAGGCTTTTGTTTTCACAGTAATACCGTATTGCTCGCCCTCGTCAGCATTGTAATCGTTTGCGGTTCTGGAGAAATTCCGCCACATGGCATCATCATTTGCATACCACACGCTGATAACAGTGTCATGCTCGGGCTTGAGAGGTGCATAATGGGTAAAATAAATATATATGCCGCCTGCAGCAATGAGTATTACCGCAAATATAATTCCGAGAATATATTTGACTTTTGACATAAATAATTACTGTCCCTCAACTATACATTATTAATAGACATTTCTTTGACTTTTCTTAATATTTATAACACAAACATGTATCAGTTTCAACTGTATTATGTCGAAACTAAATTAATTGTTTGTTAATTGATTATTTTGAGTTTTTATGATAATCTATCTGTGTATCTTTATACCTTCCCGGAGGGATTAGCATGAATTCAAAAGTTAAGCGGTTTATAAGTATGGTTCTTACCGTAGTTTTACTGTTCGGTCTTGTCGGAACCGCAGGAATTTTCCCCGCATATGCAGAGGATGCCTGCGGCTACAGTCCTGCAATGACTATGTCCGAGCTGGCAGAGTCAGGCGAGGATGCCAAGTCCGGCAGCAGCTACAGTATTTCCGGTTATGATGAGCTTGCAGCCTTTGCCGAGTATGTAAACAACGGCAAGACTACCGAAGGTGCAACCTTCTATCTCACATCGGATATCAACCTTGCAGATAAAGAATGGACACCGATTGCAAGTAAGGCCTCCCATGCCTTCAACGGTGTATTTGACGGCTGCGGTTTTGCAGTACTCAATCTTGAAAACAGCGACGCAGCAAGTGACTATGCACTGTTTGGCTTTGTAGCCGGCTCAGCTGCCGAGATTAAAAACCTCGGTGTTGAGGGTCAGATTAACGGCAAGGGCACTTGTGCGGGTATTGTTGCCAATCTTGATGACGCAACGATTGCAAACTGCTGGAACGCAGTTGATGTAACCGGCACCTTCACGGTCGGCGGTGTAGCAGCAAGCGTAAAGAACGGCACCATCAGCAACTGCTGCAACTACGGATATATCTCCGGCACCTCCAATGTCGGTGCAATTGCCGGTGACCTTAACGGCTCATCTGTCGTTGAGTATTCCTACTATGTTTACTACAGCGCAGATAAATCCGTCGGCAATTCAAACAATTCAAGCTCCTACTCAGTTTTCCGCTTCTCCTCCAGCAGCACCGAGGTTCTGACCGAAAAGGAACTTACCGTCGGCAAAAAAGATACAGACGATTTAATCAAGCTTCTCAACGAATGGGTTGACCTTCAGTCCAAGTCCTCAAACTACCGTGAGTGGATATACGACACATCTTCTTCCGCAAAGTCCAGAACTGACGGTCGTTACCCGAGCATAATGTTCCCCAACTACATAATTCCCAAGGAAAGCTACTATACGGCCACTGCTACCATGTCAGCTCTGTCTGAATCCAAGCAAAACGCGGTAAAGGGCGGCTTCTACAGCATTTCAAGCACCGAAGAGCTCCAGAAGTTCAGAGACTATGTAAACATGGGCTACAACACCCAGGAAGTCACCTTCTTCCAGACTGCCGATATTGTTGTCACAAAAACCGTTGACAGCTGGACTCCCATCGGTGACGATGATGATAACGCATTTAAAGGCGTATATGACGGTCAGGGCTATGTTCTCACCGATATTTACATAAACAAAATTAAAAATGCACAGAGCCTTTTCGGCTATGTTGACGATACCAACGCACTTATTAAGAATGTCGGCGTTATGGGTCTCGTTGACGGCGGTGACAACTGCGGCGGCGTTGTCGGTGTTCTCACTCGCGGTACAGTAGCCAACTGCTGGTTTGGCGGTGAGATGATTTCAAAGGACCGCATCGGCGGCATTGTCGGTAAAGCAGATGACGCGCAGATTCTTAACTGCGCAAACTTCGCTACCATATCCGGTGACAGCCATATCGGCGGCATTGTCGGCTCCTGCTCAAGCTCAACAACAATCAAGTACTGCTACTATCCCAATGACTGCGCCAAGGGCTGCGGCGAATCAAGCGGCACTCAGACCGCTGTCCTTTCCTATTCCAAGGACGGCTCCGACTTCACTCTCGAGCGCTCCGTTGTCGTCGGCAGCGCATCCGGCGTAAAGCTTCTTAATGTTCTCAACCATTGGGTTACTTATCTTGCAACCGATAATTCCTACCGTTCATGGAAAATTGACGAATCTCTCGACGGTATTGCAAGAATTCAGGGCAACCACCCCACTCACCTCTACCCCGGTGACAAGTCCGGTGTTACCCGTGTCGATGAGCCTCATATCGATATTGATAACGATGTAAACCCGTACAATGTGCACTACAGCGAAACTGCTACAATGACCGAGCTTTACGAAAGCGCAACCGATGCACTTCAGGGCGGTCATTACAGTATTTCAACCGCTAAGGAGCTTCAGCTTCTTGCTCAGTTTGTAAAGGAAAACCACAGCACCAAAAACGCAACCTTCTATCTGACCAAGGATATTGACATTTCAATTCGCGCTCTCGGAAATGATGCTGAAGGTTGGCTTCCCATCGGTTGCGACCATCACATCACCGACGCCGAGTCATACACTTACATTTTCCGCGGTACCTTTGACGGCTGCGGCTACACAGTATCGAATCTGTATATCTACGACGAAAAGGGCGATAATGTCGGTCTGTTCGGCAGAGTAAGAGACGGCGTAATCAAAAACCTTGGCGTTACCGGCGGTATAGTCGGCGAGTATAACTGCGGCGGCATTGTAGGCAAGCTCGACCACTCCACTATCAAAAACTGCTGGTCTGCCGTTAGCATTCAGTCCGAGTCCGAAACCGGTGGTATCGTAGGCCGTGCAGACGAATCAACAATCGAAAACTGCGTATCCTACGGTGCGCTGCTTTGCTATGGCGGTGAAACCTGCGATGCAGGCGGCATTGCAGGTGCAATTCAGAGTGGTTGTAAAGTTAAAAACTGCTACTACCTCAAGGGCTCTGCTCCTGTCGGATATGACAGCATCGGTTCATCCTCTGAAGCCGAGGTTATCCCCTTCACCTCAAGCTTCTTCAACGACGACTATCAGTGCACTCTTGAACGCGCAGTTGCAGTTGAAGAATTGCAAACCGACAACCTTCTTGATGCTCTCAATGCATGGGTTCGCGCTCAGAACAACTCACAGTACAGCGGTTGGTATAACTCCGCAGGCATTATCGGTACTGAGGGCAGCACCGGACATTATCCGATTCTCATGTCCCCCGGTGAGTATCAGGGCTCGCTCGAGAACGAAGACTATTCCGGTGACTATACCGCAACCTCAACAATGAAGCAGCTTCTGCTTTCCGAGTCCGACGGTATTGAGGGCTGCTATTACAGCATCAACGGTCTTGATGACCTTGAAGCGCTTCAGCAGTATGTTCTCAAGGGTCACAAGACCAAGGGCATCATCTTCTTTATGACCCGTGACCTCGATATGAGCGCAAAGTATCATATTGACGGAAACTCCTGGACTCCCATCGGCAATATAAATTATCCGTTCCAGGGTATATTTGACGGTCAGGGCTATACAATCAAGTACCTTTACATAGATACAAGCGCAGATGACCAGGGCCTGTTCGGTCATGTCAACCAGGGCGCTACCATTAAAAATCTCGGTATCTGCGGCAGCGTCAGAGGCGGTCTTAACGCAGGCAGTATAGTCGGCGACTTCAACTTCAGTACCATTGCAAACTGCTGGTCCTCCTGCATAGTAAATGCTATCGACGGCAACGCAGGCGGCATCGTCGGCGGCGCAAACGGTGGTACAATCGTTAACTGCACAAGCTATGGCGAGGTTATGAGTGTTGACGCTTACGGTGCAATTGCAGGCTATGCGTTTGCAACCGAAATCAAGTACTGCTACTACCTCTACGGCACATGTCAGAAGGCCTATAGCGGTGGCTCCGCTCCCGTTGCAAGCAATGTTCAGTACTTCAACGGCACAAGCTCCGCCTGCATTCTGCATGAGACCGTAAATGTTGAAGGCACAGAAACACGAAATGTTCTCAGCGCGCTTAAGCTCTATGTTGATGCTCATCCCGAGACCAATTACTGCTACTGGGTTATCGGTAACACGGCTGAGTATATTAAAATGGGCGTTGCTCTCTTCCCCGTTCTCCTTTCTGCCTCAAATACCATGGGCGAAAAGGACCACGCATCCGTACAGGCTTACTTTAACGGTCAGGAGTATTATTCCGTTATCAAGGCAATCAACGCCGCAAACGACACTGAGGGCGGCGGTGATGTAACTCTTGCAACAAATGTTGTTTTCTATGTACGCGATGATGTATCTCTCGACAGTGATGTAAGGCTTCTCACGGGCAATTATTCTGCTGTTATTAAATCGCAGGTCAAGGTACAGAGTATGCAGCAGCTTGACGGCTACTATACCGTCAAGGAGGGCGGCAAGATTTTTGTATGGAACGAAGATAAAAACGATTATTCCCTCTTTATGTACGCAAAAAAGGATGCCGAGGCCAACTGCAACAGCGAATTCTACAGCACCGGCAGCCTCGTATTCCGCTCAATGCCCGTCGAGGACGGTCCCGCCAAAGCTTATAACCTCAGCTTTGAAAACGGTAATTTCATTGTAAATTCAACCATTGACAGCGGCAATCCTCACGGAATCCCCGGCGCAAGCACCATTTCAATTCAGTCACATGCAACGCTGAGTGTTGCGCCTAATGCAAGAATTCGCACAACCGGCGGCGCTGTTATTATGAATTACGGCAGCGTTAAAATCGGCAATGCAATCCTCGACAGAAATACCGGTATTAAGATGGTCGGCGTATTTGAGGATGACGGCGGAGTTGTGACTCTCCCCTACATCTATAAGGAAGGCTACACGCTTCGAGGCTGGTCTGACGGCACAACTACATATGCCGCAGGCGCAAGGGTAACCGTCCAAAAGGAAACCACCTTCACCGCACAGTGGTCTCTCGGTGAAGGCGCAGACCCGTATCCCGGTGATGATGTATATTCTGAAGACAAGCCCATTTACAACATCCCGATTACCGTAATTCAGTCAAACGGCGGCAAGATTTCTCCCGACTCCATCTATGCTGCAAAGGGCGAAAACCTCACATATAAGGTAACAGCCGATGCCGGTTATACTATTACAACCGTGCTTGTTGACGGCAAGCCCGTTGAGCTTGATGAGGACAGCTGCTATACCTTCATCAGCATCAGCCGCGAGCATAACATTGTAGCGCTATTCTCGAAGCCTACCAACGAATCGTATTACAGCTGGACTTCACCGTTTAAGGATGTTTCCAAAAACGAGTGGTACTACGAGAGCATTTGCTACGCAGCATCTGCAGGCTTCTTCAACGGCACTACCGAAACAACCTTCTCCCCCGATGACGCAATGACGCGCGATATGCTGGTAACCGTACTGTGGCGAATGGCCGGCAGCCCCATTGTTCCGAGTAATGCAGGTCAGCGCTTTACCGATGTTCCCAAGACAAGCTACGCATATGATGCAATCCGCTGGGCAACAATGTTCGGTATAATAAACGGCTACGGTGACGGCACCTTCGGCTACGGTGATATTGTTATCAGAGAACAGCTCGTTGCAATTCTGTTCAGATATGCAAAGAACTATGTAGGCGTTGATGTTTCGCAGTATGACTCAACAAACATCCTCAGTTTCTCCGATGCTCTTCAGATTTCTCTCGGTATGTCTCAGCCCTTCCAGTGGGCAGTCGGTGCCAGGATAATCCGCGGTACCTCTGAGACAACTCTTGAGCCTAAGGGAATGGCCACACGAGCACAGGTTGCAGCAGTAATTTACCGCTTCAACTCGAATTTCGTTGACACAATCCCAATAATAAGAACATAACAAAACCCGCCTCAGGCTAAGCCTGAGGCGGTTTACTTATTAATCTTACGCAGCGTTTTTGATTACTTCTTTTATAAACTGAGTGACTTTACCAATGTTTTTCTGGTCATACCATGTGCTGACAGCATCGTCACCGACATTAATTATTGCTCCCTGACTTCCGACAAGCTGATTTCTGCTTTCGGCAATTATGCCCCAAAGCTTTTCGCCGCTTGCGCTCTTGCCTTCGGCAATGCTGAGAACATAACCAATCTGCTTTGCAACATCGTTTTCGCTGTAATATTCAGCAAGCTTGTTGTAGAAGTCAGACATTGCTTTTGTGAACTTCACAACTTCTTCTGTGCTAAGGTCATCGAGATTTACCTTATCGCGGTATTTCTCGGGAACAACACCGGCTACATCTCCGACTATCTCAATATCTTCAGGTGCGCCAATATAAAGCATAAACTGATTGATAGTCTGAATATTGTTCTTAACAAGTGTGTCAAAGCTCAAATCGGAACGCTCGTTACATATCTTTGAAATAAGCATGATTCTTCCGGTTGATACATTATGAATGTCAGCAAGATCCTTGAGATTTTTCTCGTTTGTCATTGTCTGACTGATTATTGATAAGCCGTAATCAGCCTGCTTTTCAATATTTTTAATTGCTTCAACCGCAGCCGTTCGGACTTCGTCAGCTCTTTCTTCGTCCTTATCGAGAACAGAAACAAGAACTGAGTTTTTCAGGTTGGATATATAGCCCTTATCCTGCAGAGCATTCATTGTTGTCTTAACAGCAGCCTCGTATTTCTTGCCGACTATATCTATATCAGCAGCGACCTTCTCAGCGTCCTTGTTCAGCGGTTCAACATTGACAACAACATTTCTGTCATTTATCTCGATTTTCAAGCTCGGATTGACATCAAGCATAAGCACGGTGTTGCTTGCCATCGGCAGCTGAATAATATGCTGTCCGAGCTCAACAATCCCCGAATCGGCACCGCCGATGCCGGCAAACATTGCAGCAGTACCGGCAATAACAACCGCAAGCGAAGCAGCAAGAGCTCTCCAGCCCTTAAGGCGTGATACTCTCTTGACAGATACCTCGGCGCTTTCGTCAAACAACTCATCTATGAAGCGGTCATCAACTGAACCTATGTGTTTTAGCAGATCTTCTCGTTTCAAAGAGAAATTCCTTCTTTCATAAAATGCTTTTTAAGCTTGCCTCTTAATCTGAATAGCATCGTAGTTGTTTTGGAAACGGAAATGCCGTATCGCTCGGCAATATCGGCAATTGGCTCCAGCATCCAATACCTGCGCATAAACGCACCGCGCTCCACACTGTTTAATCCTTCGAGGAATTCATTCAGTGCTGCGGTAATCTCAGCCGAATCCTCGCGCCGCGCGAGCTCATCACTGCCGGATATGCATTCGGCAAGCTCATCGAGAACCAGCGGCACCTCGCCGCCACCTCTCTTATCACTGTTTTTATGCCGAAGCTTATCCAACGCAAGATTGCGGGTAATCTTACCGATAAAAGATGAGAGAGAGGTAGGCTCATTGGGCGGGATACTACCCCAAACGCGCATCAGGGCATCGTTTACGCATTCTTCGCTGTCCTCGTCGTTACCGAGAATATTGTAAGCAATGCGGTGGCAGTATCGACCATATTTACTATTTGTTTGTAATATTGCTTCCTCTGAACGCTGCAGAAAAAGCTCTACTATACTACGGTCGTCCAAGTCACTTCTCCTATCTAAATATTAAGACGGAATTTTGAATTAAGTATCACATTTTTTTTACAAAAAAACAAGTTTAATTTTTAAAGTACATAATATTTTGGATTTTTTATGTTATTAAACCGATTTTCGGTTGTGCGGAGTATGTGTTTATGATATATTGATGACGAAATCGATGAAGCTTTAACCTATATTCTCTGCGTGAAAGAAGGATTTGAATTGAAGACCAGAGTAATTTCCGCAATTGTACTTATTATCATCGTTGTAACCTGTTTTCTTCTATCGCCAATCACCCGTGCGCTGTTTATTGCCGCCGCAATGATTATGGCAATTTGGGAAATGTGCCGCGCAATCGGTCAGAAGGAAATCAAGTGCGCAGCCTGGCTGCTGTACATATATGCCGCATTTGCTGCTATCGGTATTTACTTTAAGGCCGATTATGCATCAGCGGAAGTTCTGTTTTTCCTTGCAATATTCGCGCTTCTGACTGCCGGAGTAACTAAAAAGAACATTCGCGGCCCCGGTGCATTGGCAAGTCTTGCAGTACTTGTCTACCCCGTTGTCCCCTTCTTAATTATTCTAAACCTTGCTCTGCGTCCGGATTGGGTACCCATTTTTGCAGTCGGCTGCATATCCGCATGGGCATGCGATGCCTTCGCGCTCTTCGGCGGCAAGTGGTTCGGCAAGCATAAGCTTGCGCCCGAGGTCAGCCCTAAGAAGACCATTGAGGGCAGTGCAACAGGTGCTGCTGCAGCAACAATCTTCGGCGGAATTGTCTACTTCGCACTCAAGGCAAACTATGATGTTTCGCTTCTGTCCTGTATGTTCACCGCTTTAGTCTGCTCGAGCTTCGGTCAGGTCGGTGACCTCGCCGCATCTCTTGTAAAGCGTATGTGCGGAGTCAAGGATTACAGCAATCTCATCCCCGGTCACGGCGGCGTTATGGATAGAGTCGACAGCCTTCTTTTCTCAATTCCCGTTGCATATTTCTTACTCAGTCTCTGAATAATATAAATAAAACTGTATAAAATGTTATTATGAGCAATGATATTAAAACGCTTTCGGATTTGAAGCGTATGATGCTTATAATAAATCCGGTATCGGGCAGACGCACTTCATTGCGATTACTGCCCGATATTATTTTGCTTTTTAACGAACACGGCTATGCCGTAAGCGTATTTCCGACCGGAGGTCGGGGCGATGCCGAGAAGCTCGCCGAAAGGTATTCGTGCGAGTTCGAAATTGTTGTATGTACCGGCGGCGACGGTACTCTGAACGAAACCGTTTCGGGCGTAATTAAATGCGGCTGCAAAACTCCGATTGGTTATATCCCATCGGGCAGTACTAACGATTTTGCCGCTTGCCACAGACTGTCGTCCGATTTGCTTACCGCAGCGCTGAATATAGTCGAGGGCGAACCTAAGCAGCTTGATATAGGTCAGTTTGGCAGTAGATATTTCAGCTACATTGCGGCATTCGGCGCGTTTTCGTGGCTTTCATACACAACTCCGCAAAACCTCAAGAATGTGCTCGGGCACTCGGCGTATATTCTTGATGCAGTAAAGGATTTGCCTAAAATAAGAGCGCATCATCTCAGATTAAAGCTCAGTAACCGCGTCTTAGAGGGCGACTATATTTTCGGTGCGGTGTGCAATTCAACCTCCGTTGCGGGAACAATTACTCTTCCTGTAGATATCGTTGACACCGCAGATGGCAAGCTCGAATTATTGTTAGTCAGAAAGCCCGATACTTTAGCGGATTTTCAAGGAATTCTTTCGGGAATTATCTCGCAGGATTATTCATCACCGTTTCTTGCGCTTTATCAGACAGAGCGCCTGAGTATTGAAGCACCCGAAAAGCTTGTATGGACCTTAGACGGTGAACGCTGCGACGGTGCAGAACTAATTGAAGTGAAAAGTCTGAACAAGCAGCTGACTATTATCTGCTGACAAATATGAGTGATTTTATCAGCAAAATCAAACAATTCTCCAAGGGCATAAGCGAGAACAATATAAACGCTCACGCGGCAGCAAGTGCGTTTTATATGTTTTTATCGCTTGTGCCTTTTGTTGCGCTGCTTAGTACAATTCTGCCCTACACAAATCTCTCGCAGGACAGATTATTCGGAATTATCTACGATTATATTCCAAACGCGCTGCAATCGATTATCGTTACCGCAATACGCGACATTTACCTTGAAAACGATGCGGTATTGCCGATTTCCGTTATTCTGACTGTGTGGCTTGCAAGCCGCGCATTTTCAGCGATGATACGCGGTATTGAGGATATTACCGACAGTCCCCGTTACAGCTCTTATCTGCGCAGAAGCCTGCTCGCCTGCCTATACACGCTTGGGATTGTCACCGCAATGCTTGCGCTGCTTGCTTTGCTTGTATTCGGTGAACAGATTGCAAAAATACCTGTTATTTCACCTGTTATTCAGCTCATTTTCAGCCTAAGACTCGTGGTGGCGGCTGTAATTCTAACAGTAGTATTTATACTGATGTATCATTGGGTCCCCGGGGTGCGCCAAAGCTTTTTATCCTCGCTGCCAGGTGCAGCCGCAGCTTCTGTTGCATGGCTAATATTTACATGGTTGTATTCACTATATTTGAGAAACGGAGGCAATTACAACACCTACGGCAGCCTTGCCGGGATAGTAATTTCACTGCTGTGGATGTACTGGTGCATGTATATTGTACTTGTAGGCGCTTATCTCAATGTTTTTCTGTATAGAAATCGCGGCAATAATTGATATTATTACTGCAAATTTGCTAAATTTCACATCTTTCTTTTGTCGATATTTACAATAATATTTCAGCGTGATATAATAGCAAAATCGACTATAATCAATGTAAGGTGACTTGAAATGCATCAGGAAAACTCGCTTGCGATGTTCGAAAAGGAACCCATCGTCAAGCTTATGCTCAAATTCGCGCTGCCTGCGATTGCATCAATGGTAGTTAACTCCATCTACAACATCGTTGACCAGATTTTCATCGGTCAGGGTGTCGGTATGCTGGGTAATGCCGCAACAAATCTTACCTTCCCGTTTGTAACATTTTCTATGGCAATCGGCACGATGATTGCCGACGGCTGCGTGGCTTATTTCAGCTTAAAGCTCGGCCAGAAAAACTATGAGGAAGCTACAAGAGCAATGGGCAACGGTATTGCAGTTGCACTTATTGCCGGTCTGCTGCTCACTCTCGTAACCGAGATTTTTCTTGACCCCATTCTCCGTCTTTGCGGCGGCACAACCGTTGACCCGCTTACCTATACATACGCCCGTCAGTACGCTCGCATAACTCTGATAGGCATCTCCTTTGTATGTATGAGTATGGCAATGAACAGCATTATACGAGCTCAGGGTAATCCTCGCTATGCAATGATTTCCAACCTTGTAGGCTGTTTTCTTAACATCATTCTCGACGCATGGTTTGTTCTCGGTCTTAAATGGGGTGTTGAAGGCGCGGCGCTGGCAACCATTATCGGTCAGTTTGTAAACCTCGTACTCTGCACCGCGTACATTCCCCATCTCAAGGGTGTTAAGTTTACTCTGGAATGCACAAAGCTTCGCAAGAAGACCGTTTTCTCCTTCCTGCCCCTCGGCATTTCAAGCTTTTTCACTCAGCTGGCTTCTACTATCGTTGTTATCTGTATGAACAACCTCATTGTCACCTATGGCGCAGAAAGCATTTACGGCCCCGATATTCCCCTTGCAGCCCAGGGTATAGTAATGAAGGTCAACTCCATTATCATCAGCATTATGGTCGGCCTCGGCATTGGCAGTCAGCCTATCGTAGGCTACAACTACGGTGCTAAAAACTACAAGCGAG
Organism: Oscillospiraceae bacterium; assembly: GCA_045642545.1. Lineage (GTDB taxonomy): Bacteria > Bacillota > Clostridia > Oscillospirales > Oscillospiraceae > F23-B02. The sequence continues at coordinate 12,280 of JAZUJB010000110.1, read as the reverse complement.
TCAAGGGCACCTATCTGCGCACAGTCGCCGTCGGTCTTACTCTCGGCGTTATCGGCTGGGCCTGCTTCCAGCTGTTCACTCAAAGCATCATCGATCTTTTCGGTCAGGAGAGCGAGCTGTACAATCAGTACGCACTCAAGTGCTTCAAAATCTTCCTCGGCGTCATATTCCTTACCGGCTTCCTTATCCCCTCGGGTATCTTCTTCCAGTCAATCGGTAAGCCCGGCAAGGCAATGATTTCAACTCTTACCCGTCAGCTTATTTACTTTCTCCCCAGCGCCTTCATTATGGGCAGACTTTTTGGCATCGAAGGTCTTCTGTATGCAGGCCCCATCGGTGACACTCTTGCCGCAATAACCGTCGGCATACTTGTTTTCGGTGAAATGAAGCTGCTGAACAAGCAAATCAAGCTGCAAGAAGCTTTATGATTAAAGCCTCCTTTTGCAAGGAGGCTTTTTCTTATACAATTTTGCAAATATGTAATAAAGCATAATAAAAAGCTTTTATTTTCAACTGTTTTCTGCTTTAATATAAGAGGTATGTAATTTTTTTAACATCTTAATATAACTGTAGCAAATTCTACAGTTTTTACTTTTTCCTCAAGGTATAATATAGTCAAAAAGTAACTCAAAAGGAGATAGTATATGGAGCTTTATAACAGTATCATTAATTCTACAAAAGAAATTCTCTCAAAGGGCAAAGCTAAGGTATGGGACTACAATCCCAAGAAAGTATGGCATGACCTCGGTTCCGCAGAGCTCGTTCTTCAGCGCGATGCTGCTTATGAGCTCGGCGCACTCGGTCTCGGCTCTTCAAACTACATCTGTACCACAACCAACTCTGAGCTTGTGAATAAGGACCAGGTATTTCTTTACGGCTCCGACCTCAAGCAGATTAAGAAGGATACTCCTTTTGCAAGAATCGTTCTCCTTCGTGTAGGCGTTCTTGATGGCGAAGACGAAGAAGTATACCGCACTCTTAAGGATATCGAGTTCAGTAAGTACCATGTTTACCCCGAGGGCTATATGGTCCGTATGTCCCCCGAAAGCCATCGTGAGCAGGTTCGCGTAAGCAAGAAGGCGCTCAGAAGAGGCATCAGCTTCGAGGATGTCGGCAACCGCTACATCGAAGAGTACAAGAAGAACCCCAATGTTCTGAATGTAACCGTTATCTTCGTTACCGACCCCGACCTTGACTACAAGGCAATGCTTGAAAACTCCAAGAAGGTTGACGAGATTACCAACACCCTTACTCACATCATGGAAGGCCTCCCCACCGACTGCAATGTATGTCAGCTTAAGGACATCTGCGACGAGGTTGAGGGCATGAAGGAGCTTCACTTCGGTGTTGGCGACAAGGGCACAAACGAGCATCATTAATTGACTAAAAAAACGGGTATCCGAAATCGGATACCCGTTTTTTATGCCTGATAATCTGAAAATGACCTTTCAGGATTCTGTAACGCATCTATTGCATCTAAAAGATTTTGTCTTGTAAGCGAATCATCTGTCCTGTTAAACAACTGCTGAATTATCGGAATATCATCCGAGTTTCCATATTTTCCGAGCAGCCATCCTGCGTATGGAAGGGCATCATCCATTTCCCACTCTTTTGCTGCGTATCTGCGCAGATATTCTGCAATTCCAGACACTTTTGAAGCATACAAGCACTCAAGGTCAAGATATAGATCAAAATCTTCTTCCTCGCTGTATCCGTCATCATGCAGTCGCTGAATTATTTTGCGTATTTTATCTTCTGACGCTGATGTTCTGTCCATCCATCTGTCAAATCCGCTTATGCCTCTATATGAAACCCTGCCGCCAAGCTTGCGCAGTTTAAAGCTCCGGTAACCAATGTCAATATGCCCATCGTCAGTCTGTATACGGAAATAGTATTTTCCCTTCGGAATAGCCTTGAAGCGCCCGTTTAAGTATTCAGGGCAACTCATTTCAGTTTTGATATCAAAATATGTAACACCGGAAAAGGTCAGCACATATCCGTATTTTCTGTTATATATATCCTTACGCCAGTCGCCTGTTTCTTCTTCACATTCCCTGCTGCATTGAATATGAATTTCGACAGAATGCTTTTCTGGTAGGATGCTTATAGATGTAATCAGGCTGTCGTGGAAATAGTCATTATACAGTACTTTATACGATGCTTTATCGGTTGGATAATTGGCTTCGTGGTCAATGTAGTTATACATAACACTTCACCTCATAAACAGCTTATCATACGCTGATGTATTAGGCAATAAAAATACCTGATTTATCCATAAGATAAATCAGGTATCCAATATGGTGCCGGTGGTGGGACTCGAACCCACACGATGTTGCCACCAACGGATTTTGAGTCCGTCACGTCTACCAATTCCATCACACCGGCGTGCTCAAACAGTATAAACCAAAAGGGCAGATATTTCAAGCATTTGTTTGTGTAACATTTTGTTCCTACATTATAAAAATTTTTGTCTTAATACTACCAAATTTGAAATATATATGTTACAATGTATATTCGTAAAAATATATTGAAAGAGGCATAACCATGAAAAAGATACTCGTACTTGAGGATGAACCGAATATCCGTAGTTTTGTGGTCATTAACCTCCGCCGCAACGGATATGAGCCTATTGAAGCCGAGAACGGTATGCAGGCACTCAGCAAGCTTGAAGAAAACCCCGATATCTGCCTTGCACTGCTCGATGTAATGCTGCCTGATATTGACGGTTTTGAGGTCTGCCGCAGAATTCGCGCGTCAGGTTCAAAAATCGGCATTATTATGCTCACCGCAAAGAGCCAGGAGATTGATAAGGTCACCGGTCTTATGACAGGTGCTGACGACTATGTCACAAAGCCTTTCTCCCCTGCTGAGCTTACCGCTCGCGTAGATGCCCTTGTTCGTCGCCTCGGTGATGATTCAAACGACAAGCCCAGCTTTGAAATTACCAGCGGTCCCTTCCTGCTCAACACTCGCAACCGCACTCTTGAAAAAGACTGCAAGCGCCTTAAGCTTACCCAGATTGAATATCAGCTTATGAAGCTGTTTATGGAAAATCCGGGCAAGGCTATGTCCCGCGAGGATATTCTCCGTTCCGTTTGGGGCGAGAACTTCTCCGGCGAGCTCAAGACCGTTGATGTTAACATACGCCGCCTCCGTATCAAAATTGAGGCAGATCCCACTGAGCCTGAATTCCTCACCACAGTCTGGGGCTTTGGCTACAAATGGGGTTACTGATAACCTATCACTTGGAAGTGCTGAATGTTTTTTAAGAATCTTAAGCTGCAGTTGCTTGTATCAAGCATAGTTGCCGTAGTTCTTACTGCGTGCATGATTGCATTTGCGGCAAACGGCTTTTTTGTACCTGCGGTTATACTTGGCATTCTGATTGGTGCTTATATAATTCTGGTCAACATATGGTTTGACCATTATATCAGCAAGCCGATTCAGTCTCTGACAGAGTCTGCAAAGAACATTGCCTCCGGCAGCTACGGTACTCAGGTAACAAAGCAGGCTGACAACGAAATAGGACAGCTTACCGATGAGATTAATCAGATGTCATCAAAGATTGCGCTGTCCGACAAAACCACAACTGAATTTATTTCCCAGATTTCCCACGAGCTGCGCACCCCTCTTACCGCTATTATGGGTTGGAGCGAAACACTGCAGTATGACCCTGCTATTGTTAACGATTCGCTGCGCGGTGTAAAGATTATTTCCAAGGAATCCGAGCGTCTTACAGGTATGGTCTCCGACTTGCTTGAGTTTACACGCATTCAAGATGGCAGATTCAATCTGCGCATCGAGCTTGTCGATATTACCGCTGAGCTTGAGGATTCTCTGTTCACTTACGGAAATCTTATGCGCGAAGCTGGAATCGAGGTTAACTATACCGCACCGGATTACGATATTCCGCTTATTTCCGGTGACCCCGAGCGTCTGAAGCAGGTATTTCTCAATTTGCTTGACAATGCAGCAAAGCACGGCGGCGAGGGTAAGGCAGTTGATGCGCTCCTCTCACTTGAAAACAACTATGTTGTCATCGGTATCCGCGACTACGGTCACGGCATTCCCGAAAACGAGCTTCCCTATGTAATGAACAAGTTCTATAAGGGCAGCTCCAAAAACCGCGGCAGCGGTATAGGCCTTGCCGTATGCAATGAGATTGTTACCCGCCACGGCGGCATCCTCAGCATCTCAAACGCAGAAGGCGGCGGCTGCCTTGCCGAAATCAAACTTCCCCTATCTGAAAACTGAGGCTAACTATGGCTAAAAATACTGAAAACAATTCATGCTCCTTCAAAACATCAATCGGCGGTCAGGCGTTGATTGAGGGCATTATGATGCTCGGCCCTAAAAAGCGCGCAATCGTCTGCAAAACCGAGGACGGCTTTGTTGAGAAGGTTGAAGATGTAAAACCTCTCAAGGAGATTTCTCCGATTCTCGCATGGCCGCTTATAAGAGGTGTTGTAGGCTTTATATCGTCAATGGTCAACGGCGTTAAGGCGATATCATATTCCGCTGAGCAGCTGCCCGAGGATATGCAGGACGAGCCTGACAAGCTCGACCTGTGGATTGAAGAGCATTTTTCTGATGAAACGGCGCAGAAGCTAATCATCGGCGTTGCCGTTATACTCGGCATTGCGCTTTCGCTGTTTCTTTTCCTGTTTATTCCGACCTTCATCGTAGGTCTCTTCCCTGCCGTTAAGGCAAGCTTTTACTGGAGAACACTCTTTGAGGGTATACTGAAGCTGATAATTTTCTTCCTTTATCTGATACTATGCTCAAAGATGAAGGATATGAAGCGACTTTTTGCGTACCACGGCGCTGAGCACAAAACCATTTTCTGCTATGAAAAGGGTCTTACGCTCACCGTTGATAATGTACGGCCGCAGGCAAGACTCCATCCCCGCTGCGGTACAAGCTTTCTGTTCGTTGTTATCATCATCAGCATTATCGTAGGTTCCTTCCTGAGAGCTACGAGCACATGGGCAAGAATAGGTCTCAAGCTCCTTGTTCTGCCTATTGTTGTCGGCATCAGCTATGAGATAAACCGCTGGGTCGGCAGACACGACAACAAGCTGTCTGCAATACTCTCATGGCCCGGAAAGCAGATGCAGCGCATCACAACAAACGAGCCCGATGACTCCATGATTGAATGTGCCATCCGTGCACTTGAGCTTGTAATCCCCGAGGAAGTCGGCAGCGATACCTGGTAAACCCATAAAGGAAGCAATAATATGCCAAAAACATATAACGACATATATTTTGTTGTCAGAAGCAAGCTTAGAGAAAGCGGCGTTGAAGCCTTCGGACTCGAAGCAAGAGTTTTGCTCTCTGCAGCTGCAGGAAAAACAACTGAGCAGCTGATGAGAGATATGTATCTGTATACATCAGATGAAATCGAAATGCGAGCATTTGAGATGCTCGAGCGCAGACTCAAAGGCGAGCCTCTTGCATATATCTCAGGCTCATGGGAATTCTACGGCTTGCCCATGACCGTAACTCCGGATGTTCTCATTCCCCGAATGGACACCGAGGTAATGGTCGGTGCGGCAGTTGAAGCACTCAAGCGCTACGGTATGCGCGGCAGAGTTCTCGACCTTTGCTGCGGAAGCGGCTGTATTGCCTGCGCAATTGCATCCGAGCTGCCCGCGGTAAGAGTTGTAGCAGCGGACATAAGCGCTCCTGCTCTTGATGTATGCCGCAAGAACATTAAGGATAACAAGCTGACTTCAAGAATTATCACAATGCACGCAGATGCTAAGACATGGCCGCCCATGAGTATTGGCAGCTTTGATGTTATAGTATCCAATCCCCCGTACATTGCAAGTGAAGAAATTCTGACACTCGACAGCTCTGTTAGAGATTACGAGCCGCTCGGCGCTCTTGACGGTGGTCAGGACGGTCTTGATTTCTATCGCTCGATTATAAAATACTGGACTATATCGCTTCGTCCGAACGGTCTTATGATGTTTGAGGTCGGTGAAGGACAAGCCGATGCAGTTAAAAAGATGCTCCTTGCCGCAGGCTATGTTGCGGTTAGTTCGTTAAATGACACGCTCGGCATTGAGCGAGTTGTTATCGGTAAATGGAAAAATGAATTTTGAATTATATATGAGGTGAATTGTAATGGCAGAAAAGAAAAAAGCACCCATCTCCACCCACTCCCAGGCAAGCGATAAGAAAAAGGCACTTGAAACCTGCATTGCGCAGATTGAAAAAAACTACGGTAAGGGCGCAATTATGCGTCTGGGCGATGATATTCCCGTAAATGTTGAAGCCCTTTCAACCGGCTCTCTCTCCCTTGACCTCGCACTCGGTATCGGCGGCGTTCCCAAGGGCAGAATTGTTGAGATTTACGGTCCCGAAGCTTCCGGTAAAACCACACTTGCTCTGCATGTTGTTGCCGCTGCTCAGAAGGCAGGCGGTGAAGCTGCATATATAGATGTTGAGCATGCTCTTGAGCCTGCATATGCACGCGCTCTCGGTGTTGATATCGACAGCCTGCTTATCTCTCAGCCTGACACCGGTGAGCAGGCACTTGACATTGCAGAAAGTCTTGTCCGCTCCAGCGCTGTTGATGTTGTAGTAGTTGACTCCGTTGCCGCTCTTATCCCCCGCATTGAGCTCGAGGGTGAAATGGGCGATTCCGTTGTCGGCGCTCTTGCAAGACTTATGTCCCAGGCAATGCGTCGCCTTGCAGGCTGCATTTCCAAAAACGGCTGTACCGTTATTTTCATTAACCAGCTGCGTCAGAAGATTGGCGTTATGTACGGCAACCCCGAAACGACTCCCGGCGGTCTTGCACTTAAGTACTACGCATCTGTACGAATTGATGTACGCAGAATTGAAACTCTTAAGGTCGGCGGCGAAATGGTCGGCAACCGTACCCGTGCAAGGGTGATCAAGAAGAAGTGCGCTCCTCCGTTCAAAGAGGCTGAATTTGACATCGTATACGGTGAAGGCATCTCCAAGGTCGGTGAAATCATTGACCTCGGCGTAAAGCTTGAGCTTATAGACAAGGCAGGTGCATGGTATACCTGCAACGACCAGCGCATTCAGGGCCGCGACGCAGTTAAGGAATACCTGCTTTCAAATCCCGATGTTTGCGACAAGCTCGAGCAGCAGATTCGCGATAATGCATACAAGCTTATGGCACCTCAGGCTCGCAAGGCTGCTCAGGCCGCCGGCAGAGCAGTTGACATCTCCGCTGACGATTTTGAAGGCTGAGCTCAGTGAAAATCATTGAGCTTAAGCAAACCTCCCCGGAGCGCTTTACACTGACATTTGATGATGGCAGTCAGCTTAAGACATCGCTGGGTGTTGTAACTGACAGGTTCTTACACACGGGTACTGAGTTAAGCTGCGATGAATACAACGAGCTTTGCTCCGCTTCCACCCTTTCGCTTGCAAAAGCAAGGGCTCTGCGTATAATTAATACCCGTCCCATGTCGAGAACCGAAATGTATAAGCGGCTCATTGAAAAGGGTGAAACTCCTGAGAACGCAGAGTTTTGCGCCGACTGGCTGTGCGAAATGGGGCTTATCAATGACCGTAGCTACGCAGGTTCGGTTGTGCGTCATTACGCAGCTAAGGGCTACGGTATTACCCGAATCCGCCAGGAGCTTAACCGGCACGGTGTAAGCCGTGAGCTTTGGGATGAAGCTCTTGAGGAGATGCCCGAGCAGGACGATAAAATTGAGCGTTTTTTGAGAACAAGATTAACTGACCCCGATGACAAAGCTCAGGTCAAGAAGGTTACCGATGCGCTATTTAGACGCGGCTACACATGGGATCAGATTAAGCATGCACTAAACAACTTTAACTCGCAAGAGGATTATTAATGAACAGAACTATATCCCTTATTTCGCTCGGCTGTGCGAAAAATCTCGTCAACAGTGAGCAGATGCTATATCTTTTGAGCGAGGCAGGCTACGCGCTTACCCCCGAGCCCGACGGCGCCGATGCAGTTATCATCAACACCTGCGGCTTCATTGACGCAGCAAAAAGCGAGGCAATTGACACCATTCTTGAAATGGCTGAGTTAAAAAAAGACGGCAGATTGGGCAAAATCGTTGTAACGGGCTGTCTTACAGAGCGCTACAAGGATTCCGTTATGGAGGAACTTCCCGAAATTGATGCCGTTCTCGGTGTTGGCAGCTTCGGTGAGATTGTCGATGCGGTTAATGCCGTATTTGACGGCGATAGCGTTTCGAGCTTCGGCGACCAGAATGCCCCGGTTGATGAAATACCACGCGTAGTCAGCACCGGACCTGCATGGGCATATCTGCGCATTGCAGAGGGCTGCAATAACTTCTGCGCTTTCTGTGCAATTCCGTATATTCGCGGACGCTATCGTTCAAGAACCATGGAGAATATTCTTGAAGAGGCTCGTGACCTTGCCGCACACGGTGTTAAGGAGCTCATTGTAATTGCTCAGGATATTACTCGCTATGGCACTGATATTTACGGTAAGCGCTCTCTTGCGCTGTTGTGCCATAAGCTGGCCGAAATTGAGGGTATTAAATGGATAAGGCTTCATTACCTCTACCCCGACCAGTTTGACGACGAGCTTATTGACGAGATAGCAAACAACCAGAAGGTAGTCAAGTATCTTGATATACCCATTCAGCATATAAATAATGCAATTCTTAAATCAATGAACCGCAGAGGTACGGGTGATGAAATCCGGGAGCTTTTTGCAAAGCTTCGTAAGCGCATACCCGGTGTTGTTTTGAGAACAAGCCTTATTGCCGGTCTACCAGGTGAGGGTGAGGCTGAATTTGAAGAGCTGTGCGAGTTCCTCAGAGAAGCCAAAATTGAACGAGCCGGCGTATTCCCCTTCTCTCCCGAGGAAGGAACACCTGCCGCTAAAATGCCGCATGTTGATTACGACGAAGCTCAGAGAAGAGCAGACTTGATAATGGACATTCAAGCCTCCGTTATGGACGAGTTTGCCTCAGGCCTCATCGGAAAAACACTCGAGGTTCTCTGCCTTGACTATGATGAGGACGAGAAAATGTGGCTTGGCAGAAGCTGCTACGACTCTCCCGACATTGACGGCCTTGTGTTCTTTGAAGGCGACGGCGGCGAAGGTAAAATCGTAAATGTAAATATAACCGCAGTTTCGGAAGAAGGTAACCTTATCGGCGAGGAGGCATGAAGATGAATACTGCCGCAAATAAAATCACGGTATTACGAATTGCTCTCGTACCTGTATTTATGCTGTTGCTCTATATGGGTCTTGTTTATTGGGCATTGGCTGTTTATATCATTGCCTGCGTAAGTGACTTCTTTGACGGAATGGTTGCCAGGTCACTTAATCAGATTACCAGCTTCGGCAAGTTTATGGACCCCCTTGCCGACAAAATACTCGTTGTTGCCGCAATGTGCTATTTCGTTGAGATTGGCACTATGCCCGGTTGGGTGGTTGCGATTGTACTACTTAGAGAATTTGCAGTTTCCGGTCTTCGTCTGCTTGCAATTGAGCAGGGCAAGGTTATCGCAGCTGCAATCTCCGGTAAGGTAAAAACCGCTGTAACTATGGTTGCTCTCGGTGTTCTTATCGTTGTTGCCGAACCGTGGATTCCCTTTAAGCCGATTCTCCCCCCTCTCTGCTCCGCACTCATTCTTATAACTACGCTATATTCGGGCGCTGAATACATTATTAAGAACTTCAATGTATTCAAAAGCAGCCTATGATAAATACAAGGAGATTTAATATGAAGCTCTATAACTCCGCATCACGCAAAAAAGAAGATTTTGTTCCCAACAATCCCGATATTGTAAAGATGTATACCTGCGGTCCTACCGTTTATCATTTTGCTCACATCGGCAATCTGCGCTCCTACATTATGGAGGATGTTCTTGAAAAGCATCTGCGCTATGTCGGCTACAATGTCAAGCGCGTTATGAACATCACCGATGTCGGCCATCTCACCAGTGATGCCGATGAAGGCGAGGACAAGATGCTCAAGGTTGCAAAGCGCGAGAACAAGTGCGTTATGGATATCGCTAAGTTCTACACTGATGCATTCTTTGCCGACTGCGCAAAGCTGAACATCAAGACTCCCGATGTTGTTGAGCCTGCAACCAATTGCATTGATGAATACATCACAATTATCACAAAGCTTATGGACACAGGCTATGCCTACTTCGCAGGCGGCAATGTCTACTTTGACACCTCAAAGCTTGAAAAGTACTACATCTTCAACGAATTCAATGAAGACGACCTTGCTGTCGGTGTACGCGAGGGCGTTGAGGAGGATACCAACAAGCGTAACAAGAACGACTTCGTTCTTTGGTTTACCAAGTCCAAGTTCGAGGACCAGGCTCTCAAATGGGATTCCCCCTGGGGCGTCGGTTATCCCGGCTGGCATATTGAGTGCTCCGGCATTTCCATGAAGCACCTCGGTGAGGACCTCGATATTCACTGTGGCGGTATTGATAATGCATTCCCCCACCATACCAACGAAATTGCACAGTCCGAGTCTTACCTCGGTCATAAGTGGTGCAACTACTGGATGCATGTTCTCCATCTTAACACCAACACCGGCAAGATGAGTAAGTCCAAGGGCGAATTCCTTACCGTACAGCTTCTTGAGGATAAGGGCTATGACCCCCTCGCCTACCGTCTTTTCTGCCTGCAGAGCCACTACCGCAAGTCCCTCGTATTCTCCTGGGAAAATCTCGATAATGCTCAGGGCACATATCTCAAGCTCGTAAACCGCATTGCAGCTCTCAAGCCCGCAGGCGAAGCAATCGATGAGGAAGCATTCAAGGCCCTCAAGGATAAATTCATCGCAGCACTTGATAATGACCTTAACACTTCCCTTGCTGTCACTGCTCTTTACGATGTACTTAAGTACAAGACCAATGACGATACCAAGCTTGCAGTCATTGCTGATTTCGACCGCGTCCTCAGCCTTAATCTGATTGAAAAGGCTGATAAGAAGCGCGAAGAACTCAAGAAGCAGGCAGTAGTTGCCGGTCAGTTCACCATTATCTCCGAAAGCGGAGAGGCTGATGCCGAAGTCGAAGCAAAGATTCAGGCCCGTCAGGACGCTAAGAAGGCTAAGAACTATGCCGAAGCAGACAAAATCCGCGATGAGCTCAAGGCTGCCGGAATTGAAGTAACCGATATTCCCAACGGTGCTAAGTGGAAAAGAATCTAATTAAATAGCTTTAGCCGGTCGCAATTTGCGGCCGGCTTTTTTAATATAAAAAAACAGGACTGTACTTGCGTACAGCCCTGTAATTTAATTGATTAGAACTTGATGTTTGCAGGCTTTCTGTCAAACATCTTGTTAACCTGCTGATATACCCAGCCGAGGACCTTCTGATCGAGGTTCCAGAAGTAAACAACGAACAGAACGCCGACTACCAGACTGAACATCTTAACAGTGGTTTTGCAGATATTGCAAATTTTGCACATATAACATATGCTCCTTTCGATAAATCGGAATTCAGCTATGTATTAGCGAATTACTTCTTTGCAAGGCCCTTCTGGCGTGCATACTCTGCTGCGCCGAGTGCGCCCATGAGCTGGGGGTCGGTCTTCAGGTTGACAACCTTCAGCTTCAGAACATGCTCGATTGCCTGCTTCAGGCCATCGTTCTTTGCACAGCCACCGGTCAGGGTGATGCTATCGGTTGCGCCTGCCTTCTTTGCCATTACGAAGCAACGCTTTGCAACTGCCATCTCGATACCTGCTGCGATTTCGTCCATGGGCTTGCCTTCGCCGACGAGGGTGATAACTTCGGACTCAGCGAAAACGGTGCACTGTGCAGTGATGGGGATGACATTCTTTGCGTTCAGTGCCAGCTTGGAGAACTCGGGAAGAGTCATCTCGAAGGAACGAGCCATTGCTTCGAAGAAGCGGCCGGTACCTGCTGCGCACTTATCGTTCATTGCGAAGTTCTTTACAGTACCGTCGGTATCTACGGAGATACCCTTAACGTCCTGACCGCCGATGTCGATGATTGCCTTAACTTCGGGGTTGGTTACATGTACGCCCATTGCATGGCAGGAGATCTCGGAGATGTTCTCATCTGCAAAGGGAACCTTGTTACGGCCGTAGCCGGTACCTACCAGGTAGCTGAGCTCCTTGGAGTTCTTCAGACCTGCCTTGGTGCATACTTCTTCCATTGCTGCGATTGCAGACTGCTCGGAATTGATCTTGCTGCGGATGGTTGCATCTGCTGCAATGTTGCCGTTTTCATCAAGAATAACTGCCTTGGTGTAGGTGGAACCTACGTCACAGCCGCCAAAATACTTCATT
>JAZUJB010000109.1:0-6447 GCA_045642545.1 Oscillospiraceae bacterium | reverse complement strand
CTGGCAAAGGTTATCCCCCAGGACGAAGCAATCCAGTACATGAAGGAAAAGGCAACCGCATCCTACCTGAAGAAGGGTCAGGATATTGTTGACATGAACCACGCTGCAATCGACGCAGGTGCAACCGCATTTGTAAAGGTCGAGGTACCCGCAGCATGGGCTGAGGCTGAGGACAAGGCAGACGACAAGGCACTTGTCGGCCGCGAGAAGACCGTAAAGATGGTCAAGAACATTCTCAACCCCGTCGGCAAGATGGCCGGCGATTCCCTGCCCGTATCCGCATTCGCTGACCACGCTGACGGCACCTTCGAGCTCGGTGCCGCCGCATACGAGAAGCGCGGCGTTTCCGCATTTGTTCCCGAATGGAACGCAGAGACCTGTGCCCAGTGCAACCAGTGTGCATTTGTCTGCCCCCACGCAACCATCCGTCCCTTCGCAATGACCGAGGAGGAAGCAGCAGCTGCTCCCGAGGGCGCACAGATTGTTGACTTCCGCGCAGGCAAGGGCAAGGGCGTTTACAAGTACACCATGGCAATCTCCCCCATGGACTGCAGGGGCTGCGGCGTCTGCGTAGGCGTCTGCCCCACCAAGTCTCTTAAGATGGTCGGCCTCGAAAGCCAGGCAGCAAAGCAGCCTGTATTCGATTACATGGTATCCACCGTCACCGAGAAGAAGGAAGTTCAGAACGACACCGTTATCGGCAGCCAGTTCAAGCAGCCTTACCTCGAGTTCAGCGGCTCCTGCCCAGGCTGTGCTGAAACCAGCTATGCCCGCCTCATCACCCAGCTGTTCGGCGACCACATGATTATCTCCAACGCAACCGGTTGTTCCTCCATCTGGGGCGGCCCGGCTGCTACCTCTCCCTACACCGTCAACAAGGAAGGCAAGGGTCCTGCATGGGCAAACAGTCTCTTTGAGGATAACGCAGAGCACGGTCTCGGCATGTACCTCGGCCAGAAGAAGATTCGCGATGACCTCAAGGCAAAGGTTGAGGCAATTGCTGACAAGGTTCCCGAGGCTCAGGCATGGCTTGACACCTTCGATGACACCGACGCAAACCAGGCAGCTTCCAAGGCTCTTGTTGCTGCACTTGAAGGCCGCGACTGCTGCTGTGATGCATGCTGCGACATCCTCGCTGCCAAGGATTACCTCAACAAGAAGAGCTGCTGGATATTCGGCGGCGACGGCTGGGCATTCGACATCGGCTTCGGCGGCGTTGACCATGTCCTCGCATCCGGTGAGAATGTAAACATCTTCGTATTCAACACCGAGGTTTACTCCAACACCGGCGGCCAGGCATCCAAGGCATCCAATATCGGCCAGGTTGCACAGTTTGCTGCAGCAGGTAAGGAAATCAAGTCCAAGTCTCTCGCAGAAATCGCAATGACCTACGGCTATGTCTATGTTGCTCAGATTGCAATGGGCGCAAATATGATGCAGACCCTCAAGGCAATCAAGGAAGCAGAAGCATATCCCGGTCCCTCCCTCATCATTGCTTACGCACCCTGCGAAATGCACTCCATCAAGGGCGGCATGACCAACTGCCAGGCAGAGATGAAGAAGGCTGTTCAGTGCGGCTACTGGAACCTGTTCCGCTACAATCCCGCAGCAGCAGAAGGCAAGTTCACTCTCGACAGCAAGGCTCCCGCTGACGGCTACCGTGAGTTCCTCCTCAACGAGGCTCGTTACAGCCGCCTGACCCGCGAGTTCCCCGACAGAGCAGAGAACCTGTTCGCTGCATCCGAGGAGAATGCAAAGGCTCGCTTCGAGCATCTGCAGCGTCTCATCGAGATGTACAAATAATTAAGCAATTCAAGGCTTGGGAATTTTCCCAAGCCTTGTTTTTATGAAAAAGAGCTTTGAACATTTGGTATTGTTCAAAGCTCTTTTTATTATTTTATTTCACGCTGAAAAGAATGTCACTGTAGGACGGGTACGGCCAACACTTTTTCGCCGTGCAGGTCTCGAGCTCGTCGACTATCGAGCGAAGCTGAGTCATCTTGCTGAGCACCTTGTCGCGATATGCGCAGGCTCTGGTGTAGTTATCTGTAAACTCCTCAACCGCTTCGGTTGCAACATCAAGCTCTGCAGTCTGCTTTGTAAGCTCGGTAATCAGCTTGCTGATTCTTACGGCAGACTCGGTTTCAAAGTATGCCTCAACGCCGAGCGCATTCTTGGAAAGCGCCGTATCGCACAGTTCCTTTGAATAGGCGCTGACTGCGGGGAGAATGTCCTGGCGAATCATATCGAGCATGGTGAGTGCCTCGATGCGAAGCACCTTGCAGTATGTATCAAGCTTCATCTTGTAGCGCGCTGCAAGCTCAATTTCCGTGTAAACTCTGTGCTTTGTAAACAGCTCAACATTCTTGATGTCGAGGTAATACGGCACGCAGTCGGGCGTTGCCGGCAGGTTGAGAAGTCCGCGCTTCTCAGCTTCCTTTATCCACTCCTCGCCGTAGCCGTTGCCGTTGAAGATTATGCGCTTATGCTTGCGGATAACATCGCGGATAAGCTCGTGCAGGTCGTTTTCAAAATCGTCTGAGTTCTCGAGTGCATCTGCATACTGGCGCAGTGACTCGGCAACGGCGGTATTCAGCACGACATTTGCGCCAGAAATTGATGCCGATGAGCCGAGCATACGGAACTCGAACTTGTTGCCGGTGAAGGCAAAGGGTGATGTGCGGTTGCGGTCGGTCTTATCCTTCGGGAACTTGGGCAGAGCGTGAACGCCGACCTTAATCTGCTCGTTTTCCTTTGCGCCGTAAGGCTCATCCTTTTCAATTGCCTCGAGGATTTCCTCAAGCTCCTCGCCGAGGAACATTGAAACAATTGCGGGAGGTGCTTCGGCAGCGCCGAGGCGGTGGTCGTTTGCAGCGCTCGTTACCGACAGACGCAACATATCCTGATAATCGTCAACCGCCTGAATGACCGCGCAGAGCATCAGCAGGAACTGCGCATTCTCATACGGGGTTTCGCCGGGTTCAAAGAGGTTGACACCGGTGTTGGTCGTGATTGACCAGTTATTGTGCTTGCCGCTGCCGTTTACGCCTGCGAAGGGCTTTTCGTGCAGCAGGCAGACCATATCGTACTTCTTTGCGAGCTTCTGCATAAGCTCCATTGCAATCTGATTGTGGTCAGCGGAGATATTTGTTGTAGAGAAAATGGGTGCAAGCTCGTGCTGTGCGGGAGCGGCCTCGTTGTGCTCGGTCTTTGCAAGCACGCCGAGCTTCCAAAGCTCCTCGTCAAGCTCGCTCATAAACGCGGCAACGCGCGGCTTGATTGTGCCGAAATAGTGGTCGTCAAGTTCCTGAGCTCTGGGGGGCTTTGCGCCGAACAGAGTTCTGCCCGTGAACATAAGGTCTCTGCGCTTTTCGTAAACGCTCTTGTCGATGAGGAAGTACTCCTGCTCGGGACCGACTGTTGTCTTTACCGCGGTAACCTCGTCATTGCCGAAAAGCTTGAGAATGCGCAGACACTGCATATTTATTGCCTGCATGGAGCGCAGCAGCGGTGTTTTTTTGTCGAGCGCCTCGCCGCCGTAGGAGCAGAATGCAGTGGGAATGCACAGCACGCCGTCCTTGATAAATGCATAGGAGGTCGGGTCCCATGCGGTGTAGCCGCGAGCCTCAAAGGTTGCGCGCAGACCGCCCGTGGGGAAGCTTGATGCGTCGGGCTCGCCCTGAATGAGCTCCTTGCCCGAAAATTCCATGATTATTCTTCCGCCCTCAATGGGACTTATAAAGCTGTCGTGCTTTTCGGCGGTGATGCCCGTCATAGGCTGGAACCAGTGGGTGAAATGGGTAACGCCCTTTTCAATTGCCCAGTCCTTCATTGCGTTTGCAACAACATCGGCAGTTTCTCTGTCAAGACGGCTTCCGAACTTTATGGATTGCTGGACCTGCTCATACACCTTTCCGGGCAAACGAGCCTGCATTACAGAATCGTTAAAGACCATTGAGCCAAACATTTCGGTTACTTTTTTCATAGCAGATCCACCTTTCATATAGTCAGTTTTACACTGCGTGTAATAGATGAATTATATTCCATTTTTGCAGGGTTTGTCAAGAATAGTTATCCAAGCAAAAGGGCATGCAAAATTTTCAATTCGATAAAATTTCCTTTTTTCTTCCCAATTGCGCATTTATATGTTAAAATACTGTTCACACTCACAAAATGATAGGAATGAATCGAATGCCCAAATCCGGAAAAATGAACGGACTTAAATATTTCTACACAAGACTCGGCAAGCCCGCGCAGCATGTTATGACCTCTCCTATTCCGACAGCCATTGTCGGCGCATATATGGATACCAAGAATTCAGCAAAGCGCATCGAGGGATTTATTAGACGCAACCAGATTGACCTTACCGACTATATTGAGAGCAAGTACCATTGCTTCAACGATTTCTTCACCCGTCAGGTCAAGCCCGGCGCCCGTCCCATTGACACTGACCCCGATGTGCTCATCTCCCCCTGCGACGGTCATCTGTCTGCATATAAAATCGGCGCTGACTCGGAGTTTGCAATCAAGGACAGCTACTACACCGTTGACGACCTTGTCGGCGGCGATGCAATTGCCGATGAGTATATGAACGGAGTCTGCCTCGTGCTCAGACTTGCCGTTGACAACTACCACCGCTACTGCTACATAGATGATGGCTTCAAGAGCCGCAACTATCACATAAAGGGACGCTACCACTCCGTGCAGCCCATCGTAGTTCACCGCCACCCCGTGTTCAAGCAGAACACACGCGAGTACTGCCTGCTGCACACAAAGAATTTCGGCACCGTAACTCAGATTGAGGTCGGCGCCTGCATGGTAGGCAGAATCAAAAACCACAACGAGGCGGGCGTTATCCACCGCGGACGAGAAAAGGGTATGTTCCTCTTCGGCGGTTCAACAATCGTTCTGCTGTTCAAGCAGGGTGTTCTCGACCTGCCCGAGGAGCTTTTCGAGGCAACCGAGCGCGGCGAGGAGGCCATAATCAAATACGGCGAGGCAATCTGCAAAAAGGCCTGATAACTAAAAATCCCGAAGCTTTCAAAGCTTCGGGATTTTTATTATCTTTTATCAGAACAGCTCTTTGCCCTGGGTGTTCTTTACGAAGCGCTCAAGCTTCTTCTGCTCAAGTCTCCAGTAAATGGTGCGTACGGGCGGGCAGATGGTCATAAGAACCTTGCTGAGTGCAAACAGCCAGCAGGGAGAAACCTTCTTCTTGCCCTTTTCAAGACCTGCAACCATCTTCTTTGCAACGACGGTGGGGTCCTGTACGGGGAAGGGCTTTTCAAACTTCACGCCGTCAGCTGCGACCTTGAAGAAGTTTGTGTCGGTTGCAACGGGATACAGGCAGGTGAACTTGACATTCTTGGGCATCTCGAGGCGGATACCTTCCTGGAAGCCCTGCAGACCGAACTTGGATGCGGAGTACAGTGCGTAGCCGGGCATTGCCATGGTGCCGATTGCGGATACGGTGAATGCAAGGTGACCGTCACGGCCGTTGAGGTGTTTCATATACTTTACATAGCTGTATGCAGGTGCGAGAGTGTTGGTGTCAAAGATTGACTTCAGTCTGTCCCAATCCTCATAGTCATAGACCTCGTAGTAGGGGAAACCTGCGTTGTTGTAGTAGATATCAATCTTGTCAAAGAGCTCTTCTGCCTTTGCAAAGATTGCGTCGATACCTTCCTTGGTGCTGATGTCGCCGTCAAAGGGGATTACATTGGGTGCAAAGCCCTCGAGCTTTTCGACTGCGTGGCGGGAAACTGCAAGAATCTTGTTGCCCTCGCCCTTGACGAGAAGCTTCAGCACTTCGAGGCCAATGCCGCTGGATGCGCCGGTAAGTACGATAGTTTTATTGTTAATCATAATCTTTTCTCCTTACTTAATCTTCATTACGGTGTCGTATGCATTGTGGTTTGCATCTGCGATTGTGCCGCTCTTGGTTGCGTCGCCGACGGTAACAACATTGCTGATTCCGCAGGCATTGAGGTCGGTAACGAGATCTCTTACGGGGCGTACGCCGAGGGACAGAACTACATTGTCAGCTGCAAGAGTGCTCTTTTTGCCGGTCTTTGCGTCCTCAACATGGACCTTGCCCTCTTCGATGCCGACAAGCTTGGTGCCGGTCATGAACTTGGTACCGTAGGGCTTGATGCGCTCCATCTCGTCATCAACAAGCTGGAACCATGCGCCCGGTGCAATCTGCTGTGCCATCTCGATAACGGTAACATCGCAGCCCTCTTCGTTGAGGAACTCGGTTACCTCGAGACCGGTAATGCCGGAGCCGACAACAACGACCTGCTTGTTTTCAAGCTTCTTCTCGCCCTTGATAATCTCGTGTGCGAGAACAACGGAGTCGAGGTCGATGCCGGGGATGGACTTGGGACGGATGGGAGTGCCGCCGGTTGCAACTACTACGCAGTAGGGCTTCATATCGGCGATTTCCTT
>JAZUJB010000108.1:0-6432 GCA_045642545.1 Oscillospiraceae bacterium | reverse complement strand
GCCGCGCTTTTCAAGCTCGTACATAGACTTGCGCACCGCATCGTGCTCAACCTCTGAGGTAATGACATGCATACCCTTGCGGCGCATGCTTTCGGCACCGTTGAGAATTGCCCAGTTATCGCCCTCGGAGCCGCAGGAGGTGAAAAACACCTCGTC
Organism: Oscillospiraceae bacterium; assembly: GCA_045642545.1. Lineage (GTDB taxonomy): Bacteria > Bacillota > Clostridia > Oscillospirales > Oscillospiraceae > F23-B02. The sequence goes on along the minus strand of JAZUJB010000108.1, from coordinate 6,276 downwards.
GGCATTGCAGTCAAGCGCTTTTGCAAGCTGCTTGCGTGCCGTGTCAAGCACAGCCTTTGCCTCGCGGCCTTTCGTATGTGTTGAACTGGGATTGCCGTAGCACTCCAGCATCGTCTTATAAGCCGCCTCAGCAGCCTCAGGGCAGACCCTTGTGGTTGCGGCGTTATCAAGATAGACTTCCATAATAAACTCCTCTGTGAATAATGGAGATGATAATATGAAATACATTATATACACTCTCGGCTGTAAGGTCAACCAATATGAGACTCAGGCCATGGAAACTCTGCTCAACGAGCACGGTCATACCGCGGTCAGCGAGGGAGAAATTGCCGATGCGGTCATAGTAAATACCTGCGCGGTAACCGCTGAAGCAGGACGCAAATCCCGCCAGGCAATAAACCGTCTGCGCGAGGAAAACCCCGATGCAATAGTTGCCGTCTCGGGCTGCTATTCACAGCTCAGCCCCGATACCGCTGAGAAGCTCGGCGCCGATGTTGTTTTCGGCAGCAACGACAGAGCAAAGCTCGTTGCCGCAATTGAGGAAGCTGCTGCAACGGGTGAGAGGGCAAGGTGCCTCGATAAGCCCTTTGAGCGCAGAATTTTTGAAGAGCTGCCCGCAGGTGCGGTAGCAGGTCATACACGCGCACTTCTCAAAATTCAGGACGGCTGCGTGAATTTCTGCAGCTACTGCATAATTCCGTACACAAGAGGCCGTGTCCGCAGCCTGCCGATTGAAGCAGCTGCACAGCAGGCGGCAGAGCTTGATAAGCTCGGCTATCTTGAGCTTGTTGTAACGGGTATAGAGATTGCTTCCTACGGCGTTGACCTTGAGGGAAAGCCCGACCTTGCCGATGTAATCTGTGCCATTGCAAAGGCCGCACCGCATATGCGTCTGCGCTTAGGCTCGATTGAGCCGAGCGTAATTACAGATGATTTCTGCCGCCGTCTTGCCGAAACGGGCAGTGTGTGCAGACATTTCCATCTGTCGCTCCAGTCCGGCTGCGATGAAACACTCAAGGCAATGAACCGCAAATACGACACTGCGCGCTTCGTTGAGGCAGCAGAGCTTCTGCGCAAGTATTTCCCGGGATGTGCGCTCACCGCTGACCTAATTGTAGGCTTCCCCGGGGAAACCGAGGAGCATCAGCGCAAAACATTGGAATTCCTCGAAAAAGTTGCATTTTCGGATGTTCACATTTTCCCGTACTCACGCAGACCGGGAACACCTGCCGATAAGATGGAAGGTCAGCTCGACCGCGCAACTAAGGCGCAGCGCTCAAAGCAGGCTCGCGCGGTTGCTGCAAAAACACGCAAGGCATATCTGGAATCTGCGGTCGGTACGGTGCTTCCCGTGCTCTTTGAAACTGAAGAGAACGGTATGTGGCAGGGCCACAGCGACACATATGTTCTTGTAAGGGCAGAGGGAGAAAATCTTCGCGGTCTTGTAAAGAATGTAAAGATTACCGGTGTTTCCGGCGAAATGCTTGTAGGAAAAACAGTTTGACGATAAAACCAACGCATTGTATAATATGAAAGTTAAATTATTTTTTGAAAGGAGAGCTCATTTTGTCGAGAGATAAGATTTATAATTTTTCGGCAGGCCCGTCAATGATGCCTGAATCGGTGCTGAAATCAGCAGAAAGCGAAATAATGGATTACCGATCTAGTGGCATGTCGGTGATGGAAATGAGCCACCGCAGCAAAGTATTCGGAGAAATCTTCGCAGAGACAAAAGCAAAGCTCAAGGCAGCGCTTAATGTTCCCGATACACACGAGATTTTATTCCTGCAGGGCGGAGCAACTCTGCAGTTTGCGGCTGTGCCTATGAATCTTATGGGCAGCAGCGGCGTTGCTGATTATGCCGTAACGGGTAATTTTTCATCACTGGCAGCAAAGGAAGCGGGGAAGTACGGCAGGGTAAACCTTGCCTGCGACAGCTCCGACCGCGGTCACAGCTATATTCCCAAGCAGAGTGAGCTTTCGCTAAGCTCAGAATCCGAGTATTTCTACTACTGTGCAAACAACACCATTTACGGCACCGAGTGGCAGTATGTTCCCGACACAAAGGGCAAGACTCTTGTGTGCGATATGTCGTCAAACATTCTGTCAAAGCCCGTCAATGTGTCTGACTACGGTCTGATTTTTGCCGGTGCGCAGAAGAATATGGCACCTGCGGGACTCACCGTTGTTATCGTTGATAAATCCCTTACCGGCAGTCAGCTTGCAATCTGCCCCACTGTTATGAGCTACGAAACGCTCATAAAGAAGGATTCAATGCATAACACACCTCCGTGCTGGTGTATATATGTGCTCGGACTTATGCTCGACTGGCTTGAGAGTATGGGCGGAGTTTCGGGTATGGAGGAGCTGAAAACAGTCCGCGCAAGTAAGCTCTATGATTATCTTGACAATAGCAAGCTCTTTATTCCGCATGCCGAGTTTGGCTCAAGAAGTGATATGAATATCACCTTCAGAACCGGAAACGATGAGCTTGATGCAGAATTCGTGAAGAATGCGGCGGCCTGCGGCCTTGTAAATCTCAAGGGCCACAGACTTACCGGGGGAATGCGCGCATCCCTGTATAATGCCATGCCCATGGAGGGCGTTGACGCGCTGATAGACTATATGAAAAAATTCGAGGTAGAACACAATGCATAACATTAAGACAATAAATAATATTTCGCCCGCAGGTATTAATAAGCTTCTGGAACTTGGCTACAATGTAGGCGCCGATGTGGAAAGTCCCGACGGCATAATCGTTCGCAGCGCAGATATGCACAGCTTTGTGCCCAACGAGAATCTTCTCGGCGTTGCAAGAGCGGGTGCAGGCTACAACAATATTCCCATTGAGGATTTTGCCGAAAAGGGAATCGTTGTTTTCAACAGCCCCGGAGCAAATGCCGAGGCAGTCAAGGAGCAGACGCTTTGCACACTGGTTATGACCTCCCGTGATGTCCTCGGCAGTATCGACTGGGTTAAGAGCATTGCCGATGAGGGCGACAATATCCCCGCACTGGTTGAGAAGCATAAGTCCAACTTTGCAGGCCCCGAGCTTATGGGAAAGACCATCGGCGTTCTCGGCCTCGGCGCAACCGGCGCTATGGTTGCAAATGCCTGCCAGGCAATCGATATGGAGGTTATCGGCTTCGACCCGTTCATGTCCGTTGACTCGGCATGGCGACTCAACCGCGATGTTAAAAGGGCGGAGGATATCGGCGAGATTTTCAGAAAGTGCGATTATATCAGCATCAACATTCCCTACAACGAGAACACCCATCATCTGCTGGACAAGAAGGCCTTCTCAATGATGAAGGACGGCGTTCGCATTATTAACGAGTCCCGTGCAGAGGTCGTTGACGATGACGAAATGCTGCTTGCGCTTGAAAGCGGCAAGGTCGGCAAGTATGTAACCGACTTCCCGAATAAGAAGATACTCGGCGGCAAGAATGTAATTGCGCTTCCGCATCTGGGTGCATGCACTCCCGAGAGTGAGGACCGCTGCGCAGAGATGGCAGCAAAGCAGCTGCACGATTACATAAAGAACGGCAACATCACAAACTCCGTAAACCTGCCCTCGGCAAAGCTTGAGAGAATGGGCGTCTGCCGTCTGTGCGTAATTCACCACAATGTTCCCGGTATGATTAACCGCATACTCGACCTCATCACCAAGAAGAACATCAATGTCGAGCATATGATTAACAAGCCCTACGGACGCTATGCGTACACTATTATCGACCTCAACGATGTCATCTGGGAGGATACGGCAAACATAATCCGCGAGATGGACGATGTACTCAGAGTACGCGTTCTGCAGTAATCTGACCTGAGAAAAAATCCTGAGCTGGGCAGCAAACCTCAGCTCAGGATTTTTTGTTTACAATTTTTTTATATATTTTTTCGTATGTTGTACTATAATATATGATTAAATTGTAGAATATCAAGGTGTACATTCAATGAGAGAAAAATTTGCTCGGTTTATGGCAGGCCGCCATGGAAATGACCAACTGAACAGGTTCCTTTCGATAGTCAGCGTAGTGCTGTTTGTAGCGGCTATTATACTCAACGGAACAAAACTGTCCGCTGTGCTGTGGCTGTTTGCTTTAGTGCTGCTGATACTCGTGTATATGCGAATGTTCTCCAGAAACAGACATAAGCGCATCGAGGAAAACAACCGCTATATGCAGGCCTGCTACAAGTACAAGAACAAGTTCAGAATGCTCAAGGAGCGCTGGGTGCAGCGTAAGGATTATAAGTTCTTTTCCTGCCCTGCATGCCATACCACACTGCGCGTACCCAAGGGCAAGGGCAAGATAAACATCGTGTGCCGCAAGTGCGGCAATTCATTCCAGGGCAAAACCTGATGTTCGGCTATGTAACTGCGCAGCTGAAGCTGCTTACAGATGAGCAGCGGAGGCGCTATAATGCCTGCTACTGCGGGCTGTGCCATACCCTGCACGAGCGTCACGGTCTGCTTGCTCGTATGACGCTGACATATGATATGACCTTCCTTGTGCTGCTGCTTAACTCACTGTATGAGCCCTACGAGCTCAGCGGCGAGGCAAAATGTCCCGCGCACCCCATAAAGCAGCGCGGCTACTGGCAATCAAAGATAACAGACTACGCAGCGGATATGAACATTGCCCTTGCGTATCTCAACTGCCGCGATGACTGGGAAGATGATATTGATATCGCAGCGCTTGCCGAGTCAAAGCTGATGGAGGCCTCGTATAAGGAAATCTGTGAAAAATATCCGCGTCAGTGCGGCGTGATTGAGCAGTGCCTTGCAGAGCTTAAGGCAATTGAGGACAGCTTCAAGCCCGAACCCGATGCGGCAGCGCGCAGCTTCGGCAAGCTTATGGCTGAGCTGTTTGTTTATAAAGAGGACCGTTGGAGCGAAGACCTGCGCGGACTCGGAATGGCGCTTGGGCAGTTTATATATGTGATGGATGCGTGTATTGACCTCAAGGACGATAAACGCTATTATAAGTACAATCCCTTTTACCATCTGTACGGACGGCTTGACGAGCAGAAAAGGTTTGAGGATATTCTGCAGATGATTATGGGCGAATGTGTCTTTTGGTTTGACAGACTTCCGATTGTGCGTGATGCAGGTCTTATCAAGAACATTCTGTGCTTCGGTGTATGGAGCAAATTTAATCAGCATTATAATATTAAAGATAAAAACTGAAGGAGCAGTGCCCAAATGGTACAGGACCCCTATTCCGTCCTCGGCGTTTCGAGAAATGCCAGTGACGAGGAGATAAAAAAAGCATATCGCGAGCTTGCCAAGAAATATCATCCCGACCGCAACCCCGGTGATGAAGAGGCAGCACGCAAGATGAATGAAATAAACGCAGCGTATGACCAGATTAAAAACGGCACCGCAGGCAACCAACAGTATGGCGGCTACGGCAGCTACGGAAACGGAAGCTATGGTAATTACGGCGGCTTCGGTGGATTTGGCGGTTTTGGTGGCTTCGGCGGAGCATATGAGCAGCCGCAGGAGCGCGCAGAATGCCGCGCTGCGGTAAACTACATACGCAACGGCAGATACAATGAAGCGCTCACCGCACTATCTCAGGTGCCTGAAACCGAGCGTGACGGCAGATGGTACTATCTGCACGCAGTTGCCAATATGTACCTCGGAAACCGTATTGCAGCGCTTGAGAGCGCACAGCGTGCGGTTGAGATATCTCCCGATAACACTGAGTACAGAAGACTTCTCGAAACTCTGCAGTCGGGCGGAACCTATTACAAGAATTACAGCAACAACACTTACTCGGACTGCGGTCTTTGCAGCGATTGCTGCAATATGTATCTGTGTCTGTCCTGCCTCACTCCCTGGGGCGGTTGCTGCTGCTGATATGAAGAATAAAACTGTAGCCAAAGCAAGCCTTGGCTACAGTTTTTTTATTTGAAAAGCTCATTGATAAAGCCTTCGGTAAACTCATTGAGCGCATCAAAGTCAATCAAGGGCTTATACTCAGCCTCTAAGAGGTCGTGATACTCCTTTGCCCTTGCAAGGTAGCCGATTGCACCGTCTGTAAGCTCGCGGCAAAGCCGTTCGCGCTGCCTGATTTCGGCCTTGTGAGCCTTGATTATGCCCGAGGGAATCAGCGCGTCAAGCCGAATATGCCGCCACGGATTTTTAATCGGCACTGCGGATGCGGCAACAAATCCCAGGCTGTACTCCGGCAGCAGCACTGCGTCAAGCTCATCGGTGCATAGCGGGTCAGGGCAGAGGATAGCCTTTTCACCGCGCCTGGCAGCGCATTC
>JAZUJB010000107.1:0-9527 GCA_045642545.1 Oscillospiraceae bacterium | reverse complement strand
GCATCGTCGTTATCGGGAAAAAGCTTGCCAATATCGCCTAATGCCGCCGCGCCTAAAAGCGCATCCATAAGCGCATGCGTCAGTACATCAGCATCAGAATGTCCGAGCAAGCCCTTTTCATACGGAATGTCAACGCCGCCGAGTATAAGCTTTCTGTCCTCTACAAGCTTGTGCACATCATATCCATGACCTATTCTCATGTCTGCGCACCTCTGTCTGCCAATATCTTTTCAGCAATATAAATATCCATTGCCGAGGTAAGCTTAATATTTGTATGCTCACCCGCAACTACATTTACCTTCATACCCATCGCTTCAACAGCAGAGCAGTCATCCGTAAGCTTTATATTCTTATCTATGGCTTTGGTGAGTGCGCCCTTTATGATGTCGGCATTAAATACCTGTGGGGTCTGAATGAGCATAACAGAATCTCTGTCGGGTGTGGATGTAACCGCGCCTTTTGAATTAAGTATTCTGACGGTATCTGTGGCAGAAACTGCGGGCGTCACTGCATTATGCTCATATGCAGCGCTAACAGCGCGCTCTATTAGCTCTGCTGACGGGAAAGGTCTTGCGCCGTCATGTATTGCAATAACAGTTGCTTTATCGCTTGCTTCACAAGCGCCGATTAATGACGATTCCGCTCTTGTCTTTCCGCCGCGAACAATCTTGCTTGCCTTGCTGATGCCGTAAGCATTGCAGATATCCGCAATTTCCTGAATACTCTCAAACCTTGTTACAACAACGATTTCGTCAATTACCTCAGAGTCCTGAAAGGCCTTGAGAGTGTGTGCTATAACCGGTCTGTCCCCCAGCTGCATAAGGATTTTATCCTTGCCCATGCGCTGAGAGCTTCCCGCGGCAACAATAACCACGGAGCAAAAATTTCTAACGGGTGATTTGAATTTCAGAATTTTATCAATAACTGACATGGTGTCCTCTATCAAATTGATGAGCTGAGTCTCATCTCAATATTTTCGTAATCAGTATTCAGCGCAATAACAAGCTCCGATACAAGAATCTGCTTTGCTGAATGCAGCATTTTGCGCTCACCGGTGGAAAGGCCTCTGTCTGCATCTCGGCACATAAGGCCCTTGACGACTTCAGCGACCTCAAGAAGATTGCCGCTTTTAATCTTGTCCATATTTTCTCTGTAGCGCTTATTCCAATTCTGAGTCATTGATACCTCAATATCGGAAAAAGCATCAAGGACGGAATCTGCCTCGGTTGAATTCACAACCGGTCTTACTCCTATATTCTCGCAGCCCAGGACCGGTACCATAACGACCATATCACCAACGGGCAGCTTGAGTACATAATACTCTCGTTCATCACCGTTGATTCTCTTGCTTATTATATTTTCAATAACTCCGGCACCGTGCATCGGATGAACAATATAATCACCGATAACAAACAAGACTATCCCTCCCACCTGTATAATTATATATTTATTATACACAGATTGTTGATTTTTTGCAAGCAATTACTTTCATAAAGTGTTGATAAATCAACAAAAATTGCCCACTGAGTACTCAGTGGGCAATTACAGTTTGTTTAATTATCAGTCTTCTACGATCTCGCCGGAAGCTTCGCCGTTTTCGGATACCTCGTATACGAGAGCATCTTCTGCGGACTCTTCTTCAACTGCTACAGGCTCTTCTGCGGGTGCAGGCTCGGACAGTGCGCGGATGGAGAGAGAAATCTTCTGATTCTCGTTGTCGATTGCGGTAATCTTTGCTTCGACTACATCACCAACGGTAAGAACCTCTTCAGGCTTACCAATGCGGCGGTTTGCAATCTGAGAAATGTGAATCAGGCCGTCAACGCCGGGAAGAACTTCAGCGAATGCACCGAAGGTCATGAGCTTTACGATCTTGACCTCAGCAGTAGAGCCGACTTCGTATGCAGCGGTGAACTTTGCCCAGGGATTCTCTGCGGGATCCTTGTAGCCGAGGGAAATCTTGCGCTTTTCCTTATCAAAGTTGATGACATAAACATCAACCTCATCGCCTACGGAGAATACTTCTGCAGGGTTCTTGATGCGACTCCAGCTCATCTCGGAAACATGAACCATACCATCAATGCCGCCGATGTCGACAAATGCGCCGTAGCTGGTCATGGACTTAACGGTGCCGTGGTACTTCTTGCCGATTTCAATCTCGTTCCAGATTGCTTCTGCACGCTCGCGGCGTTCCTTCTGTGCAACTGCACGGATGGAGCCGACAACGCGCTTGCGGCCGCGGTTAACCTCGGTAATCTTTACGCGAACCTTCTGCTTGAGCAGCTGGCTCATCTCTGCTTCCTTGGGCAGACCGGACTGAGAAGCGGGAACGAATACGCGTACGCCCTTGACGGATACAACGATGCCGCCCTTGTTCTCTTCGGTAACAACGCCTTCAAGAATAGTGCCGTCTTCAACTGCACTTTCAACTGCAGCCCAGCTCTTTGCTACATCAAGACGCTTCTTGGAAAGCATTACAGTGCCTTCTACATCATTTACGCGAACGACAACTGCTTCGATTTCGTCGCCGACCTTGACAGCTTCTTCGACCTTGATGCCGTCATCGGTGAACTCGGTGGTGGGAATGAAGCCAGAGTACTTGGTGCCGATATCAACACTGATTTCAGTGCCGGTAATAGCAACTACACAGCCGGTTACCTTATCTCCATTATATATAGTCTTGATGGATTCCTCCAGCATTTCGTCGAAGGACATCTCCTTCTCTTCTGCTGCAGTAGCATCAATTTTGATTTCTTCGCTCATCTTATTACTTACCTCCTTAATTATCCACGCAGGTGCGGATGCGCCTGCCGTTATTCCTACGGTTTTTGCAGCCTTAAGCTTGTCCATATCGATTTCGTCAGCTTTGTTTATGAACTGAACATTATCGCAAAACTGTCTGCAAATCTCTGCAAGATGGACACTGTTTGCGCTGTGTTTGCCGCCAATAACGACCATTGCATCACATTCGGCGGAAAGTTTTGACGCCTCTTCCTGTCGCATGGATGTTGCACCGCATATTGTATCAAATATTTCTACATTTGTACATCTTTTTTTTAATAAATTCGAACATTCATTGAAATTTCTGCGAGTTTGAGTCGTTTGAATAACCATTGTTATGGGTTTATCCAATAAATCTGACCGATTTTCAAGGAAATTCTGAAGCTCCTGAACATTTTCGCATAGAATATGCTCTTCGCACCAACCGCACACCGCTTCGACCTCGGGATGATTGCGCATTCCGATAATCACAACAAATCTGCCGTTTTCAGATGCCTTGGATACAATTTCGTGTATCTTCTTGACCTTCGGGCAGGTAGCATCTGTTATTACCGCATTTCTATTCTCCAAAGCCTCATAGACTGACTTTGCAATTCCATGGGAGCGGATGATAACTCTGCCGCCCTCGGGCAGCTCATCAGGCGCATTAATAAGACCTAGGCCCTTTTGCGCAAGGACATTAACAACATCGTCATTATGTATGAGCTGTCCCAATGACCATGCGTTGCCCTCCTCAAGCAGCTTTTCAGCCATATCCACAGACCTGCTTACGCCGAAGCAGAAGCCTGCGCTTTTTGCAACAATTACATTTTCCATCTTTCGCTCCGTTATGCCTTGGGCATTCTGCCAGTTCTGTCGGTTACAAGCTTGCAGACTGCTGCAACACTTTCCTCAAAGGTCAAGTCGCTTGTATCAAGATATACTGCATCAGGTGCTGCTGCAAGCGGCGCAGTTGCACGATTAGTATCCTGCTCATCTCTGCGGCGCATATCCTCGAGAACAGCCTCAAAGCTTGTCTCAACGCCCTTTTCAACAAGCTCTTTATAGCGTCTTTCAGCCCTTGCCTGCGCGCTTGCCGTAAGGAAAATCTTAAGGTCGGCATTGGGCAGTATTACTGTGCCTATATCTCTGCCGTCCATAATTACATCGTACTTTTTAGCCATATTGCGCTGCATATCCATAAGGTATTCTCTAACCACGGGAATAGCGGATACATTTGACGCACACATGGATATCTCGGGCTGTCTTATAAGTCCCGACACATCCTCGTCAAAGAGATACATACGCTGCTCGCCGTTTTCGTTATATCTCATATCAATCTGAAGCTCGGGCAGCAGTGCAATAACCCTTTCTCTGTCCTTTGTGTCAATGCCTCTGTTAAACGCAGCAAGACCTATTGTTCTGTAAATTGCGCCGGTATCAACATATACAAAGCCGTAAAGCTTTGCGGCTTTCTTTGCTACCGTGCTTTTGCCGGCACCGGACGGTCCGTCAATTGCTACTGAAATCATATCTAACCTCTCAAATTGAATTTGCGGCAGTATATGCCGTTGACCACGCAATCTGCAGATTAAATCCGCCGGTATATGCGTCAAGGTCAAGCACCTCACCTGCAAAATGAAGTCCGCTTATAAGCTTTGACTCCATTGTGCGAGGATTAACTTCTTTTGTGGAAACTCCGCCTGATGTTACTATTGCCTCATCAATCGGTCGTGGTCCGATTATGCTTATCGGGAAATTCTTGAGCAGGTGGAGAAGCTTATGCCGCTGCTCTCGAGTTATCGAATTGACCTTGGTTTCCGCGGGAATACCGGACAATTCTATCAGCACGGGAATCATAGCCTTACCTGCAAGGTCACCGAGTGAGTTTGCAAAGTCGCGGTTTGCGTACTTTTCAAAGTCGCGCAGAAGCCTTGCATCAAGCTTCTTCTCATCAAGCGCAGGCTTAAGGTCAACGGACAGCGTATACTTTGCGCTTCCGAAGTTTCTCATATGCGAGCTTGCAGAAAGAACCAACGGGCCGCTTACACCGAAATGTGTAAACAGCATTTCGCCGAGTTCCTTATATATAAGCTTGCCGTCTTCGTAAGCCGAAAGCGTTACATTTCTAAGAGAAAATCCCTGCATTTCAGCGCAGTAGTCATCATCGCTCTCAAGCGGCACAAGTGACGGTCTGCGCGGAGTTACTGTATGTCCAAGCTCCTCGGCCATCTTATATCCCGCGCCCTTAGAGCCCGTCAGAGGATAAGACAGACCGCCGGTGCAGATAACCGCCGCACGGCAATCAATTATGCCTGCATCAGTTTCAACGCCGACAACCGCGGCGTCCTCGGTGATAATATGCTTTGCGGAGGCATGCTCAAGCCTTACTCCGCCGCGGTGCATATAGCGCTGAAGCGTGCCCGCAACATCGTTTGCGTTATCGGATACGGGAAATACTCTGTTGCCTCGCTCGGTTTTAAGCGGCAAGCCGAGATATTCAAACAAATCCATTGTCGCCTGCGGTGAAAGCTTATTCAGCGCACTATATAGAAATCGACCGTCACCGGGGATATTATTGAGAAACTCCTTAATATCGCAGTTGTTTGTAACATTGCAGCGGCCCTTGCCTGTTATTCTGAGCTTTCTGCCGAGAATTTTGTTGGGCTCGAGCAGTATTACATCAAGGCCGCGCTCGGCAGCAACTGCGCTGCACATCATACCTGCGGCACCGCCGCCAATAACAACTACATCAGCGCTCAGCCGGCTCATATACATCATGCTCCAGCCAGATTCTCTCCAGCTTTTCGAAGGTTTCCGCAACATTTTCGTGAGTTCTCAGGCCAACTGCGACGATTATTGCATTGATAAGGCTCATAGGTGCAACAAGGGAGTCAAGGAATGACACCATGTCGCTCTTTGCATGCAGGCAGGTATCGGCAATTCCGTTGAACGGAGATGTATCGCTGTCGGTAATGGCGATAGTCTTTGCGCCCATCTTCTTTGCAAACTGCATTGCGTCTACCGAATGACTGGAATAGCGCGGGAAGCTGATGCCGATAAACAGGTCGCCCTCGCCTATTCTGATTATCTGCTCATAAACCTCGCTTGCAGCAATATCGTGAACAACATGGACATTGTCACGAAGAAGGTTAAGGTACAGACCGAGGAACTTTGCCAGTGATGTTGAAGTTCTCATACCGACTATATAGACATTCTTTGCCTCAATAATCTCATTAATACACTCGTTGAAGCTATCCTGATTGAGAACCTCAAGAGATGCCTGAAGATTCTGAATATCGCTGTTGATTACCGATTTTACAATATCGGTATCGTCAATCATATTCTTGGCAACCTCCATACGCTGAACAGAGGTAAGGCGGTTGCGTATCATTTCCTGCAGTGCTTTGCGCATGCCGGGATAACCGTCATAGCCGAGCTCTGCAGCGAAGCGAACAACGGTAGACTCGCTGACACCGACAATTTTACCCAGTCTGCCGGCGGTCATAAACGCAGCCTTATCATAATTGTTGAGAATGTATTTTGCTATGTTTCTCTGTCCTTTAGAGAAACTGCGGCTTTCTTTTGAAAGTATGCTCAGAAGATCTTTTTCCATGGCTATCATCTCCATAAATAAACATAGATTAATTCTACTTTCAAATCATTTAAATTGCAATAGTGTTTTGCAATTTTTTTGCCCCGAACTTGCAAATTTGGCAAGCTCGGGGCAAAAAACATCATAAATCATATATGTTCAGCTTTATTTTTGGAATAACTCTTGCAATTCGTCATCTGTCAGATATCTCCATTTTCCTGCCTTAAGGTTACCAAGCTGCAGTGAGCCTTCTGACACTCTCATGAGTCTGTTCAGCTTCAAGCCGCATATCTGACACATCTTTCTTATCTGCCTGTTTCTGCCTTCGTGAATTGTTATTGAAAGCTGCGTATACTCGCTGTGCGTCTGCAGGATTTTAACCTCGGCGGGCTTGATTTTGTATCCGTCAATTACGAGTGCGCTGCCGAGCTTTGCAAGCGCTTCACTGCTGCACTCGCCCTCAATCCACGCATAATAGGTTTTGTTTACCTCTGCCGACGGGTGCATAAGCTTATTTGCAAGCTCACCGTCATCGGTCATAATAAGAAGTCCCTCAGAATACATATCAAGCCTTCCGACCGGAAATACCCTTACCCCGACATCGGCAACAAGCTCGCTTACGCAGTGTCTTCCCTTCTCATCGCTGAGCGTTGTAACATAGCCGCGCGGTTTATTCAGCATTATGTATGTCCGCTTTTCCTGACGGTTGAGGATTAAACCGTCAACGCAGATTGTATCGATATCAATATCCGCACTGTCGCCGAGCTTTGCAGTAACGCCGTTTACGCTAACCTTGCCTGCCTTGATAAGCTCCTCGCCCGCTCTGCGCGATGCGACACCGGATGATGAAATTATTTTCTGTAATCTTTCTTTCATTTCGTACCTATGAAATATAAAAAGGTTTAGCCCCTAATCGTACAAGCCTTTGTATCTGTTCAATGCCCGACATATGAACCGACTTATCTACGGGAACATTTTCAGTATAAACCAGATTTTCCTCTGCCGCAAGTTCTCCGTTAATAAACACACGGATTGAGCCCACTTTTTCTCCCTGCAATCCACCGGCAAACAGTATGCGCGGTGCTTCAAGCTTAACATCGACATCGTCTTCGTTCTTAGTCAGAACCCTTATGTCATTTTCCGGCACTGCGGATGCGGTTTTTGCGGCTGATGATGCAATCGGAAGGTCAAGCTTGAAATTACTCTCGCTGAACGAGCTAATATTATAGCTGTCAAAGCCATAGTCAAGCAGCTTCTTATGGTCATTCCAGTCATCAGGGGCATTCAATGTTACACAGATAAGTCTCATTCCGTTGCGCTCGGCACAGCTCACAAGTGTTCTGCCTGCCGCCATTGTGTAGCCCGTCTTGAGTCCTATGCAGCCGTCATACTCTCTTAAAAGCTTATTATGATTTACATAGGTCTGTTCCCCTACTGTTGCCGTATACTTCGACACAATGCTTCTGAACTCTTCGTTTTCCATACAGTAAGCTGCAAGCACCGCCATATCCCTTGCCGTTGAATAATGCTCAGGGTCATCGAGTCCGTGCGGATTTCTGAAAGAGCTGTTTTCCATTCCGAGCTGTTTTGCCTTTTCATTCATCTTAGCTGAAAACGAACGGTCATCTCCCGCCAGGTTGCAGGCAAGCGCAGTTGCGGCATCGTTGCCCGAAACAAGCATCATACCCGTCAGAATTTCTCTTATAGTATATGATTTTGTATAGTCAAGATACATGCTTGAACCCTCAATGCAGCACCACTCAGGCTTTGGTACAATCACGGCATCAAGGTCGCAGTTTTCGATTATAACAATCGCCGTCATTATCTTTGTTATGCTGGCAATGAGCATATGCTCGTCGGCATTCTTCTCATAAAGAACATCACCCGTATCAGCACAGTATAAAATTGCGCTGTGCGCTGATATATCTTCGGAAAAATCCGCAAAAACGCCTGTGCAAAGCGTTGATACGGCAAGCGCGAGGCACATTACCGAAGCAAAAATTTTTTTCATAAAAAAGCACCACCTTTTCATCAGGTAGTGCTTATTATTGACATCAATATTTATTTTTAACCGTTTCTTTTGTCCGTTAGCTGCTCAACCTTGTCAAGCACCTCGGGTACAAGCTCAAGTATTCTGTCTACGCTGTTTTTTGCCGGAGGCATAATGTTAATCATTCTTACGCCGCCGTCTTTAACCGCAAGAAACCCGATTGGCTCTATCTTTACGCCTGCTGCGCTGCCGCCTCCGAAGCGGTCTCTCTTGCTCTCGGGCATATCGCCTCCCGCTCCGCCGAAGCCGAAGCTGACCTTTGAAAGCGGTACAAGTGTAAGTCCATCCGGGGTGTTAATCGGAGCTCCGACAATATTGTTGACTTCAACGAGTTTTTTGATATTGCCGAATGTTGACTGCATCATATCATTGAGTTTGTTTTCCATATAAAGCCTTCCCTTCATCTCTTTCGTCAGACTTGCGGCTCAGCAGAAGCTTAATAACTTCCGATCCCGAAGACAGACCGAGGTACAGTATTTGACATATTCGTATTGACAGCTTTATCTCAAACTCAAGCTCGCTTCTTTCCCCGCACATATTCGCATCAATTTCTATCTCTTTATCTTTTACTCCGAAATAGCTTTCAAAAAAAGGAATTACTGCGCCGATAAAAGCATTAACCGCATTATACTCACGCACTGTATTATACGGGTCATCGCCAGCGGCAATGTATCTTATCCTGACTTTATCGAATACAATTATGTGCTTAATCTTATCAAGCGTTTTTAATACTACTTTTATAAGCTCCAACCGTTTTTTTAATGAAGCGGCTGATTTTTTCTTTTTCGCCTTCTTTCTCTTCGGCAGAAGCTTTATCTCAAACCACAGAATGTCGGAATGTATGGACAGTCCCTCATCTCCATAGCTTGCATGCAGACTGATTTTCAAAAAAAGAAGCAGTGCAAGCGCCGACAGAATTATCACTGCCGTCATTTGCACCACCTCAGCAAATTATTTGATTTCTTCAATGCGGAGCTGGTTTTCTCCGACTGTATTGAGCTTTTCAATGGCATCCTCGAGCTTTTTAGCTCCGTCGCTTGCGGTTATGTCCGGGAGTTCCGGAAGCTCTGTGAGTTCACTGACGCCCATTGTGCGCAGGAATACATCCGTTGTGCGCAGAAG
>JAZUJB010000106.1:0-26132 GCA_045642545.1 Oscillospiraceae bacterium | reverse complement strand
CGAAACTATCGAGCGTGAGATAAATAATCACGTCTGTGTTCGTATATGCTCCTTTTGGCACGCCGCAAGGGATTCGAACCCCTGACCTTCTGGTCCGTAGCCAGACGCTCTATCCAGCTGAGCTAGCGGCGCTTATTGCTTTGCGCCTAAGTATATTAGCACAGTAGATAGAGAATTGCAAGTGTTTTTTTGCAGTTTTTTGAATAAAATTAATATTATTGCTTAATCAGATGCCCATAGAGCTCGAAACTGCGTCAACAACCTCGCCCATAGTTTTAAGAGTCTTGCCTACAACATTCTTGCTGCCCTTTTTACCGGAAGCAAGGCTTGCTACGGCTATGCTGCCAACGGTAACACCGATGCCCATGCCGACTAAAAAATTGGTTTTATGCATTATTTACACCTCCGTAACATAGTATGTCCATAATTACTTTGCTACATCGCGGGAATATGTGCTATAATAACAATATATTTTCATTTGAAAGGAAAAACTATGAGTGTAAAAATTCTGGCTGTCGGCGATGTCTGCGGCGAGCCCGGCCTTGATTACCTTAATAAAAACCTGCGCAGAATACGCAAGGAAATGAATATAGATTTTGTCGTTGTCAACGGCGAAAATGCAAATGTTGTGGGAATTACGCCTCGGCAGGCTGATGCGATATTCCACGCGGGCGCGGATGTAATAACCCTCGGCAACCACACATGGACACGCACCGAGCTGCGCCCTTATCTTGAGGAAAGACGCAAAATTCTGCGCCCCGCAAACTGTGCGCCGCAGTGCCCCGGCAGAGGAATTGATGTTTACAAAACCTCCTTCGGCGATGTGTGTGTGATGAGCCTTATGGGACATTTCACGCTCGACACAAACACCGACAATCCGTTTGTCATTGCCGACGGATACATGGAGGAAATCCGCGAAAAGATAATTCTTGTTGATTTTCACGCCGAGGGTACCAGCGAAAAGCGCGCAATGGGCTTTATGCTTGACGGCAGAGCAAGCGCCGTATGGGGCACGCATACCCATGTTCAGACCTCCGATGCAGAGGTGCTGCCCAACGGTACGGGATATATAACCGACCTCGGTATGACGGGCGCTGTCAATTCGGTTATCGGAATTGAGCCCGAGCAGTCCATCGGCAAATTCTTCGGCGACCCTCCGCAGCGCTATGACTCGGCAAAGGGCCCCGCGAAGCTTGAGGGCTGCATATTTGAAATTGATCCCGAGACGGGAAAATGTCTAAAAGCGGAAGGAATACGACTCAGATGAGTAAAATTAAGCTTTTACACGCTGCCGACCTTCACCTCGACTCACCGTTTGAGGGCTTGCCTGACGGAAAGGCTGCGCAGCGCAGACAGGAGCAGCGCGAGCTGCTGACTAAAATTGCACAGACAGCGGAAAATGAGCAGGTACAGCTTGTGCTTTTAGCGGGCGACCTTCTCGATTCAGACAGTGCATATACAGAAACCGCGGAGGAGCTTGTCAAGGTCCTCGGCGGCATGAGCGTGCCCGTTTTTATTGCACCCGGCAATCATGATTATTACACACAGCGCTCGCCTTATGCAAAGCTGCAGTTTCCGCAGAATGTCCACATTTTCCGCAGCAACAGCGTAGAATGCGTTGAGCTGCCCGAGCTGAATGCAAGGGTATGGGGCGCAGCCTTTACGGATAAGTACTGCGGCGCGCTTCTTGACGGCTTCCGAGCGGATAAAAAGCCCGATGTAATTGACCTTATGTGCATTCACGGCGAGGTAGGCAGAAGCTCACAGTACAACGCAATTTCTGAGGCGGATATTGCCGCATCGGGTATGGATTACATTGCGCTCGGCCACATTCACGCAGGCAGCGGACTTAAAAAGTACGGACACAGCTACTATGCATGGCCCGGCTGCCCCGAGGGACGCGGCTTTGATGAGTGCGGCGAAAAGCAGATATACATAGTGGAGCTTGATAGCGGAGAATGCCGGATTAAGCCAATCTGTGTAGCAGGAAGAAAATATGAAATTCTGTCCGTTGAGCTTGACGGCAGTCAGCCACTTGCCGCAATCAAGGACAAGCTTGACGACAACACCGCAAACGACATTTACCGCATAATCCTGCGCGGCGAAACCGAGGACGCGCCCGATATCAGCACACTGCGTCAGGCGCTTGAAAACAGGTTTTACAGTCTGCAGCTGCGCGATGAAACACTGCTTCGCCGCGACATCTGGGAAAAGGCGGGCGAGGATAGCCTCAGAGGGCAGTTCCTGCAGCGCCTGCGCGTCGCTTACGATAACGCTAAATATGACGGCGAACGCGAAAAAATCGCTCAGGCGGCACGCTGGGGCCTTGCAGCGCTCGATAAACGCGAGGAGGTAGTGCGCCATGACAATTAATAAGCTTACGGCCTCATTCGGCAAGCTCAACGGCGAAAGCCTTCAGCTGCATGACGGACTTAATGTAATCTGCGCGCCCAATGAAAGCGGCAAGAGCACATGGTGCGCATTCATCCGAGCCATGCTGTACGGCATTGACAGCGCAGAGCGTCAGAAGGCGGGACATCTGCCCGACAAGGTCAGATACGCGCCGTGGTCGGGTGCCGCAATGCAGGGCGAAATGGAGCTTTCTGCAGGCGGCAGAGATATAACGATAACACGCACAACAAGGCTTAAAAACGCGCCTATGCGCGAGTTTGCGGCAGTATATACGGGCTCAAATGTTGCGGTACAGGGACTTGACTCGGCAAATGCGGGTGAAATGCTCACCGGCGTGTCAAAGGAAGTGTTCAAGCGCAGCGCCTTTGTTGAGCAGGGCTCGATTGCCGTTTCGGGCAGCCCCGAGCTTGAAAAGCGCATCAGCGCAATTGTGTCGACCGGTGATGAGGACTGCTCCTTTACTGAGGCTGATGAACAGCTTAGAGCGTGGCAGCGTTCAAGACGCTACAACCGCCGCGGCAAGCTACCCGAGCTTGAGGACCGTATGGCGGTAACAAAGAGCCGCCTTATGGAGCTGCAGGATGCAGCGAGAGAGAGCGAGCGTCTGGCAGAGCAGCTTGAAATCGGCAAGGAAAACTGCCGTCAGCTTGAAGCGTCGGTAAACGAAAGCCGCAGAACTGCGCGCCGCGATGCGCTTGCAAATCTGCAGAATCTTCGCAAGGAGATTAATGCCGCAACCGAGGAGCACGAGATAGCCGACGACGAGCGCGATGCAAAAAGAGCGGCTCTTTGCGGCAGCATTATCGGCGAAAGACAGCCCGACGAGGTGAGTGCCGAGGTCAGCGCAGATTTGGAAAATTGCCTCAGGCTTAAAGCAATCGCAGAGAAGAAGGCAAGCATTGCCCCTGCGATAATTGCGCTTGTGCTCGCCCTTGCACTTGCAGCCGCAGCATTCTTCGTTATTCCTGCGGTCTACATCGTTTATGCCTATGCAGGCGCGGGAGTGCTTGCACTGCTGGCAGTTTTGCTGTTTGTAAGGTTCAGCAAAACGAAAAACGAGATTTATGAGGCATCAAAGCAAAGACGCAAGCTGCTCGGCAAGTATAAGGCGGAGTCAGAGGACGATATTTCAGCCTGCGAGGCTGAATACCTTGCGCTTTACAATGAATTCAGGGCAGCCGAGGAAAAGGAAAGAATGACTGCCGAAAGGCTCGCCGCAGTGCGTCGCCGCCAGGAGTTAACCGAGGCAAAAACGCTATCGGAGCTTGATTTCAGCAGCGGTGATAACGAAGCTGCGCAGTACACCCGTGAGCTTTCAAATGCGCAGCGCAGCTGTGAAATGCTTTCGTCGCGCATCTCCGAAATTAAGGGCAGAATTGAAGCAATCGGCGACCCCCTTGTGCTCGGCTCGGAGCTTAATAATATGGAAGCTGAATACGCAGCGCTTCAGGCGGAGTATGACGCAATCGCACTTGCGGTTGACACACTTCGCGCGGCAGATGCGGATATTCAAAGCCGCTTTTCTCCCGAACTCGGTAAGCTCGCCGCCCACTATATGTCGATGGTTACTGGCGGACGCTACGAGTCAGTGCTCATTAACCGCGACTTCAGTGCAAGAACAAAGACCGTGGGCGACAGCGTTGCGCACGAAACGGGTTATCTCAGCGCAGGTACAATGGACCTTATGTACCTTGCAGTGCGTCTTGCGGTGTGCAGTCTTGCGCTTCCGAAGAATGCAAGCTGTCCGCTTATTCTCGATGACACGCTCGTAAATCTTGATGCAGAGCGCACGGCGCAGGCGATGAAGCTCCTGCAGGAGATTGCAAAGGAGCGTCAGGTAATTCTTTTCACCTGCAAAGAAGTATAATAAAAAAGAACCGTTACCGAGGTAACGGTTCTTTTTTCTTTTTTAGATTTCGGTCCAGAACATTGAGTCGTCGTTTTTAATCCACTCTTCAACATCAACGATGGTGAACTTATCCTTGCCGGTGCGGATAATGACCTTTGCAATGCCTGCGTTTATTATCTGACGGCGGCACATTGAGCAGCTTGTTGCATTGGTGAGCAGCTCCTTGGTCTGTGCATCGCGGCCTACGAGGTAGAGGGTTGCGCCTATCATATCGCGTCTTGAGGCGGAGATGATTGCGTTTGCCTCGGCGTGAACGCTGCGGCAGAGCTCGTAGCGCTCGCCGGAGGGAATTTTCATCTCAACTCTTGCGCAGCGGCCTGCGTCGGTGCAGTTGATTCTGCCGCGGGGTGCACCGTTGTAGCCGGTGGAGATGATTTCATCATTACGCACGATAATCGCACCGTACATGCGTCTTAAGCATGTTGAACGCTGCAGAACGGAATCTGCGATGTCGAGATAGTAGTTTTCCTTGCTTGTGCGGTTATCCATGGTGTTACCTCCGAATGTTGATACAGATATTCTAATATTTTCACGCGTTTTCGTCAATAGTCTGCGCCTTTTTTGATGCTTTGGGTACTAAAAACAGCAGTTGCAATGCAGCTGCTGTTTTTGACGATTAAGGAAGAGTGTGACGGTGCCCGGTGTTCTGCCACTTGCCGCCCTGACTGCGGTGCAGCTCTTCGGTAAGATGGTCCCAGAGAAGCACATCGTTATTGTCGGGGTAGAATTCAATGAAACGGCCGTCTACAAAGGTGTAGAAACGGGTGATGTCGGTACACATACCGTAGGTCGGCACCTGCGAGCTCGGCATATCGAAGCTGAAGGGCTTGCCGTTCATTGTGCCGTCGAAATGCAGACCGTCATGGTCGAGTGTAAGCATACCGTCGCCGCAGATTATAGAGGTTGCGTCGCCCTTGAGAGCTTTGTGCTCGGGAAGCACGCCGATGCGAACATGACCGCTGTGAGTAAAATCGGGCTTGCGAACCTCTTGCGCGGCTCTCTCGCGCTCCATAATGGTCCAGTCGGTTACGAGCTCGGGGCATACGGAATCGCCGACGGGACGGAGATTGTAGCGCTCGTCGAGCTCAACGGTGTTGCCGCAGGCGCGGCAGCGCATGGTGTTGCCCTTGCTCTCCATCTGGTACAAGGCCTTGCACTTGGGACACATATAGAGCAAATCGCCGAGGCTTTCGGCCATCTGACCCTTGCCCTTGAAGCTTATCTGCTTTTCACGGTTCCAGATATAATCATCGTGCGCAAGCAGACGGTTCATGGTTTCTTCGATTTCCTCGGGAGTCATAGCCGCAAGCTGCTCGGGAGTGAACATCTTATCAACGGTTACCTCAATACGACCCTTGCGCTTTTTAAGGCAGTGCTTGGTGTAGGTCATATATCCGCCAGAAATTTTTGAATAGTAAACGGGTCTGCCGAGCTTTTTGAGAAGCTTGCCGCCGCCGGGAATGACGGGCTGCGCCATACCGGTGATGGAGCTCATACCCTCGGGCATAATGCAGATGTTGCCGCCTGCCTTAGCTACGCGAAGCACCTGACGGATTGTGTAAGCATCGGGAGTGAAGTTCTTCTTGGGAATAACCTGCATAAACGGCAGAAAAATGTTGGTGGGGAAACGGAAAAACTCGTTGTAGCCGACAACATAATTGAGCATCTTGGGGTAGCATACAGGTGCGGTGAACTGAAAGTCAACTCGCGATGCGTGGTTTGCAATCATAACAATGGGGTTAGGGTCTTCTGAGGGGCGTGCATTATAGGTAAAGTGAGTGTTGCACAGCTTGTTCAGAATGGCAGTTACCTTCATAAGAATTGAGTAAAGCCAGCGGGGGGGAGTTTTAATTGCTCTGTTGAGGATTTTTTCTTCAATAGTCAGTTTATTTTTCATTCTGACCTCCCGTTGTGTTTTCTATATATTACTGGAAAATCAACAAAATAGCAATATTTATCGCTAATCCGGAGAAATAATGAACTTTTTCCGGAAAAATGCACAGAAAAAATTCCGGTAATGCATTTAACATTACCGGAATCCGAATACACATGTGGGCGGAATAAATAAAATTGCAAGTTCTATACTAAACCGCCCTTAAAGGAGAAGTGTAGACAAAAATTATCTGATGTAAATGCGGCCGTCCTGATTGTCGGCAGCAAGGATGCAGTCTGCAGAGGTCTCAATAATTCTGCCGCCTGCCTTGACTATCTCGTCAGCGAACTTTGCGCGGTCTTCAGCCTTGAAGCCGATTGCATTGATACCGAGCTCGGTTTCGTCGCAGGCCTTGGAATTGCCGGGGATGGAGTAGGTGAAAATCTCGAGAGTGGGGAAGCCCTTGCCGAGGCCCTTGAGCCACAGATGCTGACCTACGACATGAACGCCGTCAATGCCGATGACCTTGGACTTGTAACCGCCGCTGTGGTCCTTCATTCCGCCGAACCATTCGCTGTCGCAGATATCACCGTAGAAGCCGATGGACTTCTTCCAGTCCTCGCTGATGATGTTAACATGGATGAAGCGGAGGCTCTTGTCAGCCATAAGACCGAGCAGGCTGCCTGCCATAACGGCCTTTTCCTTGCCGGTACCCTCTGCGGGGAAGGGAATATGGAACTCAACAATGTTGCCCTCGGGGTCTGCGCAGTATACGCAGGGGTTGACCATCGGGCACTTCAGGGTGGAAACAAAGGTACCGCCGCACTTTACGAAGCGCTTGAGAGCAGCCTTTACATTGCGGGTTTCAAAGCAGAGATGAGCAAAGCCTACATCGTTGATTTTAGATGCTGCGCCGTTTTCAGCCTCTACAAAGCCGAATACGGGTGCGAGACCGTCCTCATAGCCGGGGCAGTAAAAGGTCTTGCCCTTTTTGCCGCAAAGCCATTCATCCTTGTCAGCAGGAACAAAGTCCAGTGCCTTGGAATAGAAGTCTGCAAGAGCATCAACATTCTTTGCGCCAATCTGTACATAGGCAAATCTTTCGTTACTCATATGAACCTCCAAAATATTTTTATTTTAATTTATAATCGTTTCTGATTGCTTCGGCAAGGCTCTGCGCAGTAGCCGCTTGAGCTGTGATAAATGACTTGCCGTATTTTAAGCTGAGAGTTTTTGCGGTAACCTCGCCGATGCAGGCGCAGCAAACGCCCTCGGGAATGTCGTTAAACTCATTAAAGAAGCTTTTTACGCCGCCGGAGCTTGAAAACAGAAGATAATCTGCGGAGCTGAGGCGCTCGCGTACTGAGTCGGGAATGTCGGATTCAGCCTTTACGGTGTAGGTCGGGACATCGACTGTTTTTGCGAATGCACTAAGCTTGTCAAACAGCGGTTTGGAGCCCTCGGCAGAGCGGAAAAGATATATCTCGTTGTCGGGAGAAAGAGTGCTTATAAGCTTTTGGGCAAGTGCCTCGCTTGTATATACCTCGGGGCAGATATCGGCATAGATGCCGTAGCTTTCCAAAGCCGAAGCGGTTGCCTTGCCTATAACGGCAAAGGTGCAGACATTCAGCTTGCGAAGGTCGAATTTCTGCTCCTTAAGGCGCTTGAAAAATACATTTACGCCGTTTGCGCTGGTGAATACCAGTGTCTTGGGCTTACTGTCCGAAAGGGAAGCGAGGTCGAAATTAAAGGGAAGCTCTACGAGAGAGGCAGACTGAGCGGTGAAAACATTTGCACCCATGCCGGAGAGAATTCCGTTCAGCTTGGAGGTAACGGATTCTGTACCGGTCAGCGCAACCGTTGCACCGGTGAGGGGCTTGAGATTCTTTGAAGAGAAGTCCAAAGCAGCGGTTTCACCGACAATTATTACTGCGGGTGCCTTTACCTGCGCTGCCTTGACCTTATCGGCAATAGTCAGCAGATTTCCGCGAACGGTTGCGGGATTGGGTGAGTTGCCGCCGGAAACAACGGCAGTGGGCATGGTTTCCTTCATGCCCGAGGCAATAAGCCTCTTGCAGATTTTATCAAGACGGCTGAGTCCCATGAGGAACACTAAGGTTACATCAAGACACGCCATTTTATCAATATACTCGGGAAGTCCGTCCTCGGTATCAGCGGTGTGAGCGGTTACAACATGGAAGCCGCGGCTTAAACCGCGATGCGTTACCGGAATACCGGACAGCTCGGGAATTGCGATTGAAGAGGAAAGACCGGGGACAAGCTCAAAATCTATGCCGGCGTCAATAAGAGCCTGGCATTCCTCGCCGCCGCGACCGAAAACAAAGGGGTCACCGCCCTTGAGGCGTACAACCTTTTTGCCCTCGAGCGCTTTGTTGACGATGCAGGCATTAATCTCCTCCTGCTTTGCCGAGTGTCTGTTAAGGCGCTTGCCCATGTATATCTTTTCGGCGCTGTCGGGAAGCTCATTCAGGAGTGCTTCGTCGATAAGGTCATCATAGATGAGAACCTCGCAGTTGCGTATTCTGTTAAGACCGCGGAGAGTTATGAGGTCTTTTTCACCGCAGCCGGCTCCGACTATGGATACAAACTTATCTGACATTTTTCAAATACTCCTCTGTTTCTGCTTCAGTCAAGGGCCTGCCGCTGCTGATGCAGAGCTCAAAAAGCTCCTTGAATATACGGCTTCGTGTTTTCTCTTCGGGAAACATTGCTTTAACGGGGACTCTGAGACCATTGAGATAATCCAGAATTTCCTCTGTATTATCGGGAATCAGGTCATTTATTTTGTGCTTGAAGCTGATTGCGGCAGTGGGTGAAGCGCCGCCGGTGGATATACCGATTGAAAGACTGCCTTTTTTGATAAGGCAGGGGAAGATAAAGCTGCACAGCTCACTGTCGTCAACTGTGTTAACGGGGATTTTCTCCGACCTGCAGAGCTCGGAAATGTGCTTATTCAATTCACGGTCGTCGGTTGCTGCAATGACAATATCTGCATTCAGCAGCAGCTCATCGGAAAAGCTGCCTTTGACGGCTCGGACACCCTGCATAAGTGATAACTCATCGCAGATTTCCGGAGCGACAACGGTAATTTCCGGACCGTAGGGCATAAGCTTTTCGGCCTTGCGAAGTGCAACCTTGCCGCCGCCGATAATGAGAACCTTGCGATTCTCAAGCTCAACAAACATCGGGAAATATGCCACGGGCTTTTACTCCTGTTCGTAGTAATATTGATACCCTTTTTCGGTAAGGGTTCGGTTAATTTTCACATTGAATACTTTTTCTATCATACCGCTTTGGAAAACCTCCTCGGGTGAGGCATGAGCGGCAACTCTTCCGCTATCAAGAAGAATTAACTCATCGGCGCACTTGAGCGCAAGACAAAGGTCATGAAGGATGAGAACAACGGCTTTGCCGTCATCGGCAAGGCTTCTTGCGAGGCTCATCAGCTTGAGCTGGTGAGGCACATCAAGGAAGGTGGTGGGCTCGTCCATGAACAGCACAGGTGTATCCTGCGCGAGTGCCATGGCGATATATATTTTCTGCACCTGTCCACCGCTGAGCTCGGTCAGCTTCTCGTTTCTGATGCTTTCCGCATCAACATAGCGGAGAGCGTTGTCAACGATTTCGTAGTCCTTTTCCGAGTAGCGTCTCGGATAGGACAGCCACGGGAAGCGACCGTGAAGCACCATTCGTGCTGCCTGAATGTTCGGGGTGCTGCGGGACTGGGACATATATGCGATTTTTTGTGCTAACTGCTTTGATGACAGAGTGTCAGTGTCTTCGCCGTCGATAAATATCTTTCCGGCTGCCTTTTCGTTAAGACCGAGAACGGTTTTCAGCAGGGTACTTTTACCGCTGCCATTGAGTCCGAGCAGAACGGTCAGCTTACCGTCGGGGATGGAAAGACAGATGTCTTGGAGCACCTGCTTTCCGTTATAGGAGCAGGTGAGATTTTCGATTTTAATCACGGTTTCTGCCTCCTCTCTGCCTAAGAAGAAGCCAGATGAAGAAGGGACCGCCAAGGAAGGACAGTACAATGCCGACTGAAAGCTCATAGGGAGCAAACAGTACTCTGGCAAGAAGGTCACACAGTAAAAGCATGACAGCGCCGCCTATGGCGCTTGAAACAACGAGAATACGGCTTTGTTCGCCGAATAAACGCCTCATTATATGCGGGACAATCAAACCGATGAAGCCGAGAAGTCCCGCGAAGCTTACCGCTGCACCTGCAAGTGCGGCGGCAAGAGCAAGAAACAGCGGACGGATAAAACGAACATTCAATCCGAGGCTGCGGGCAGTATCGCTCCCGAGCATCATAACATCCAGCTCGTTGCAGAGAGAAAGGATGATAATGAACGAAGTTAAAATTATAATTGCGGCCGGAAGTATGCGCTCAAACGATACATTTGCAAGACCGCCGATTTTGAAATCGGAATACGCGGTCAATGCGTCCGGAGAGAAGCTGATTGCGGCATCGATGCCTGCAGCAAATATTCCGGACACCGCTACACCGGCAAGAACCAGTGTAATCTTTGAAGCACCGCTCTTTTTTGCAATAAGAAGCACTATCATGACGCTCAGAAAAGCGCCGAAAAAGGCTGCCACGGGCGTAAATACAATAAGACCGGGGAAGAAGATACTCCATAGAGCGACCATCATACCGGCACCGGAGTTAACGCCAATGATATTGGGAGCTGCAAGAGGATTGGCGAGAACACTCTGGATAACGGCACCGGAAACGGCAAGGGCCATGCCTGCAAACAGGCAGCCTGCCGTTCTGGGCAGTCGTGAGTATTTTATGATTGCATCATGCGCAGTGCCGGTACTGCCGCCGGTGAAGAATGAGAAAATCTCATTAAGACTTATCGAGACGGAGCCGACACAGATGCTCAGAACAAGTGATATTACGAGCAATGCGCCAAGAGCGGAAAAAAGCAGTAAATTATTATTTTGTGAAGAGGATGTCGGCGAGCTTTTCATAGGCCACTCCCCAGTTGGAATTAGGCTTTAAGTTATAAAGAGAGTTCTCCAGAACGAAGAAACGGTTCTCCTTAACTGCGGTCAGAGTTCCCCATGCGGGATTGGAGAGAAGAGTATCCTCGAGAACCTTCTGAGCATCGCTTGAATCTGAGCCCTGCAGAACAGCGAAAATGTAGTCGGGGTCTGCTTCTATTATAGCTTCAACGCTCAGATTTTCCAATAGGGAATTGTCACTGTCGGCAACATTTACGCAGCCGAGGTCGGCAAGCATTTCGCCGAGAACATTGTCAACGCTGCCCTTAACCTTGCAGCTTGAGCCGGTTGCACGGATGCAGAGAACAGTGGGTGCGCTGCCGTCAGCTCTTGCAATGGAAGCGTCAACAAGCTCTGCAACAGCTTCACCGTACTGCTTGTAGTTATCGGGGCAGCCGGTAAGCTCGGTGCAAATCTTCAGCATATTGAGGTAATCATCGAAGTTCTGAACATCAAAGTAGGCAACATTGATGCCAAGCTCTTCAAATTTGCTCTGAAGCTCGAGGTCAGCCTTGGTGTTGCAGCTTGCAATGACAAGGTCGGGCTCAGCGGACATAATCATCTCGAAGTTGGGCTTCTTGATGGCGCCGATATCAACGACATCCTCGGAAAGACCGAGGTCAAAGGAAGTCCAGCTGTCGTGAGCAGTAGCTACCAGAGTATCCTTACCGCCGGCAAGGCACCAGATATCCGCAAAGCTGCCGATAAGAGTGGCAACGCGGGTGGGCTGCTTGTCGATATTCAGTTCTCTGCCCAAATCATCGGTAAAGGTGATGGCAGAGGTTGCAGGGTCAGTATCCTGCTGAGTAGTTGAGCAGGCGGCTGTGCCGAGTAACATGACTAAGGTCAGTAATAATGCAACGGTTTTCTTGATTCTCATAGTAGCTCCTTATGTTAAACAAATAATTAACTATTTTTAATACCCAAACAGTCGGGACATAGAGCCCCGACTGTTTTGATTGAGTATAAAAGTACTGAAAGATCAGCAGGTTGCGCCGCCGACAAGGTGCAGCTTTGCATCCAGGATTTCCTGCTTGCGATCGAGAACGTCGTCAGCAAGAAGCTGTGCAATGAAGTTGTCGGGACCGATGCGGTCGATGGTACGGCCGAAACGCTCACCGGTGATACCCTGCTCACGGTAGAGGAGAATTGCCTTCTCGATGAGCTTCATAACCTCGTCCTCGGAGTAGATGCCGGGAACGGGAGTTGCCATACGCTGGGTCTTGCCCCAGATACCGCCGATGGTGACCTTGTAGCCACGCTCTTTTTCTTCGATGCTGTCGAAGTTGCATGCGCCGATGCACTTGCCGCAGTTGGTGCACTTGTCTGCATCAATTACGAGGTTGCCGTCTTCGTCCTGAGTTGCTGCCTTTACGAGGCAGGTGCCGATGACGGAGCACTTGCTGCAAGCATTGCAGAGATCGGGATCGTAATCGGGAACGCTCTGACCCATGATACCGAAGTCATGGAAGCCGGGCTTTACGCAGTTGTTGGGGCAGCCGCCGATGCCGATTTTGAACTTATGGGGCAGACGAACGGTGTGCCATTTGAGATAGTACTCATTGAATACGCGATCAGAGAAGCCCTGGGTGTCCATCAGGCCGTGAACGCAAACGGTGCCCTTGCAAGCAACAACGGGGCGTACGAGGGAGCTGGTGCCGCCGATGTACATGTGGCCTTCTGCCTGAATTTCTTCGAAGCAAGCCTCAACGTTCTCGTAGGGGATGCCCTGAATTTCAAGGGTAAGACGGGTGGTCAGAGCGACCTTGCCGTTGCCGTACTTCTTTGCGCAATCAGTTACGATCTGCATCTGCTCGTTGGTGAAAACACCGTTGGAAGACAGAACGCGCTCGATGAAATGCTCACCGTCGTTGGTGAGGATAATGCCTCTTGCTTTAAGGGCTTTCTTTTCTGCATCTGTGATGTTAAGCATTAGAATTTCCTCCAGATTATATGTATATATTGCTTAATAAGTGGGATTATTAGACAGAGAACTTATCTTTGAGTTCAAAGTTGAACATAGTACCGCCTTCAACTACGCTGACCTTGTCATAGCCGTAGCGCTTCATGCGGTTCTGTGCCATGTAGCTGTTCTTGCCTTCGAGGCAGATGAGAGCTACCTTCTTGTCAGTGGGGATACCGCTGATTTCGCCGTTGATGCTGCCGACTGCAACATGTCTGAGTGCGGGAACAACGGGGGTCTTGCCGACATCGAGAAGCTGCCATTCGTCGTCAACCATAAGTGCTTCGAAGGTGTCACCCTCGAGGTGGCCGTTCATCTTGTTCTCAAGAGCCTCAGCTGCAATAGCAAAGGGATGAATAACAGAGGAGAACGGGGGAGAGTATGCGAAGTCCATATCATCGAACTTGTCGATGGTAGCGCCGAGAGAAATTGCGGTTACACCGATGTCAACGATCTTGTCGACGGTGCCCTTACCGAATACCTGAACGCCGATGAGCTTGCGGGTTGCCTTTTCAGCAACGAGACGGATGGAGAAGTGCTCCATGTCGGGGTAGAACTTTGCCTTATCATAGCAGGTAATGGTTACATAGTCAATGTCGATGCCTGCAGCCTTTGCAGCCTCAATGCCGAGACCTGCCTTACCGACATTAACGCCGGGGAGCTGAAGTACATTGGTACCGAGAACGCCACGGAAGCCGTGAGTGGTGGTGCCTGCAATTGCCTTTGCGCACAGGCGTGCTGCAATGTTTGCGGTGGAGCCCATGGGAGTCCAGCTGTTGTTGCCGGTTACGAGGCTCTTAACCATTGCGCAGTCGCCGACAGCATAGATGTCCTCGTCGTTGGTACGCATATGATCGTCAACATCAAGAATGCGAGTGCCTTCAACGAAGTTCAGGCCGGAATCTGCGAGCCACTCGGTGTTGGGACGAACACCGACGGACATGATGACCATATCGGTCTTGATTGCACGCTTTGTGGTGCGCAGCTTCTGAACTCTGCCTTCACCTTCAAAGCCGACAACGCTGTCACCCAGCAGGGTGGGAATGCCGTGCTCAGCCAGCTGATTTTCTGCGAATGCAGCGAAATCACCGTCAAAGCCGGGGAGAATATGGGGAGCCATATCAATGATGCTGGAACGAACGCCGAGGCCGGTCAGGTTCTCAGCCATTTCGAGGCCGATTGCGCCGCCGCCTACGATAACTGCGCGCTTTACTTCGCCGCTTGCGACTGCTGCCTTTATTTCATCAGCATCATCGGGATCGCGGAGAGTGAAGATGTTCTTCAGCTCGATGCCGGGAAGATTGGGCTTTACGGGACGAGCGCCGGTTGCGATAACGAGCTTGTCGTAATCGTAAGTCAGTTCTTCGCCGGTGTGGATGTTCTTTGCAAAAACGGTCTTTGCAGCTCTGTCAAGCTTGGTTGCCTCGATGCCGGTGAGTACGGGAACGCCGGTGAGTTCGGTGAAGCTCTCGGGAGTGTTCTCAAGAAGGGTTTCCTTCTCTTTGATTACCTGACCGATGTAGTAGGGAAGACCGCAAGCTGCGTAGGAAATGTACTTGCCGAGGGTGATAACGGTAACATCTGCCTCGTTGCCCATTTCTCTCTTGAGCTTAGCAGCTGCCTTAGTGCCGGCTGCAACGCCGCCAACTACCAGTATTTTCATTAGCTTTACTCCTTCTGATTTTTTGGGTTTAATACGAAAACAATATTAGTTTGCTATATTAAGATAACAGAAAAAATGATTGTTGTACAATACTAAAATAATGATAAAAGCCTTAAGTATGTACTTATATCAAAGGGATGCGACAGATTATGCGCATCCCCGAAGAACTCTAAAATCAGTCGAACTTTCTGATGGTATTGAGGATCTTGATAACCTTTTCGGTACGAGCAGCCTGCAGCTCTTCACGAGTCTTGCCGGAGTAATCCTTCAGGCCCTTGCCGGACTTAATGCCGAGTCTGCCGGCCTTAACCATTCTCTTAGCCATGGGGCTCGGAGTGATTCTTGCGCAGAGGAACGGATAGAGCAGACGGCCAACATTGCTTGCAACATCCCAGCCAATGTAGTCGAGAAGCTCCAGAGGACCTTCGAAGCTTGCCTTAAGACCCTGGTTTGCCTTGAATGCGGTGTCAACATCTTCTGCAGTGCAGTATCCCTTGTCTACGAGGTAGCTGCATTCACGAAGCAGAGCAGCGGTGAGGCGGTTTACGATGAAGCCGGGAACATACTTGTTCAGAACTGCTACCTGCTTGCCGATACCGGTGAGAAGCTCCTTCATGTCTGCCATGAGGTCAGCGGGAGTCTCGGGACCTGCAATCAGCTCTACCAGAGGAACGATGTGGGGAGGATTGTTGAAGTGAGCAATAACCATGCGCTCGGGGTGCTTCATCTTAGCAACCTTGAAAACATTCATTGCGGAGGTGGTGGAAGCGATTACTGCGGTGTCGCTGCAGTTAGCTTCGATGGTAGCAATGCAGTCAGCCTTTGCCTTCTTGTCCTCGGGAACAGCCTCAATAATGAGGTCAGCGTCCTTAAGGGTGGTGTAGTCGGTGCTGTAGCTGAGGTACTTTACGGTGTTTTCAGCCTGCTCGTTGGTGATGAAGTCATTTGCGAGCATAACCTTGATGTTTGCGCCGACCATTTCCTCTGCCTTCTTCAGGGAGGCTTCTTTGCGAGCGAGAACTACAGTGCTGTAGCCGAAGGATGCGAAAACCTGAGCAATACCGTGGCCCATGGTGCCTGCGCCGATAACAGCGATTTTATTGAAATTACGCATTTTATTCGTCCTTTACATTTTGTTTTATTTAATAGTAAGAAAAAAGGGAAAAGCCGCTTGCCGCAGGTAATGCGACAAGCGGCAAAATCCTAAGTGATTATAAAGAGCTTAGCTTGGAATTAGAATGCGAAGCCGATCTTAACATCGGTCATAACATTGACGATGGAGGGCTTATCCTGTGCAAGTGCACGAGTGATTGCGCCGTCGATCTCGCCAGGATCGGTTACGAACTCGCCGTAGCCGCCAACTGCCTCAGCGATCTTCTCGTAATGAGTCTCACGCAGGTACAGGCCAACAAATTCCTTGTCGTCGCCGGAACGCTTTGCTTCGGAGTTCTTGATCATGCCCCAGCATGCGTCGTTGAGGATAACGGTGGTGATGTTGATGCCGTATCTCATGCAGGTGTCGTATTCCATTGCGCCGTAGCCGAATGCGCCGTCACCGGTGAGAAGGATGACCTTCTTCTCGGGATGTGCGAGCTTAGCAGCCATTGCGTAAGGCATACCTACGCCGAGAGGTCCGAAGCTACCGGTTGCGATGGTGAGGAGCTGTCCGGGACCCATTGCGGGGAGAAGCATATTGCCCCAAGAAGCGGTGTCGCCACCGTCGATTACGAGGATGGTGTCCTTGTCGATGTGCTTCTGAAGCTCATAGCAGAGGCGGAGAGGATTGATAGGAGTCTGGTTGGAGGTGAATGCCTGACCCATGAAGCCGACCATCTGGTCTCTGGAATCGGTGAGCATCTTGATCCACTCGGTGTGCTTTGCTTCCTTGATTTCAGGAATGAGCTGGCCGAGGATTGCCTTTGCGTCGCCTACGAGGCCGAGGGTGATGTCGAGCTGGTCAGAGATTGCAGCGCCGTTGATGTCGATGCGGAGAATCTTCTTGCCTGCGGGGAATGCATCCTTGCCGAGGGTGTAGCCGGTACGGGTGCCGACAATGATGATAAGGTCAGATGCCTGGATTGCAGCTGCGCATACGGGGTGCTTGTTGGAGCCGATGCACATTGCAAGGGGATGGTAGTCGGGAACGAGGCCACGAGCTGCGTTTCTGGTGAATACGGGGATGTCAGCCTTCTCGATGAACTCGGTAACTTCCTTAGCTGCGTCGGACCAGAATGCGCCGGAACCGACAATGCAGATGGGCATCTTTGCCTCGTTGATCATCTCAACTGCGGTTGCGATGTCAGCTGCGGTTGCTGCGGGACGAGCCTCGCACTGCCAGGTGTTCTGGAGGTATACGGTCTCTTCTTCGTACTCGCATGCTTCCATCTTGTCGCGGGGAACTTCCATGTATACGGGGCCCGGGGTGTTTCTGCGTGCCTCAGCGAATGCTCTGCCGAAGTACTCAGGAATACGGTTGCCGTCGGGAATCTGACGAGCATACTTGGTGGTTGCCTTGAAGACGTCCATGGTGTTGAAGTCCTGGAGCTGGTTGCTCTCGTACTCGCAAACTCTTGCTTTGCCGCCGACAGCAATCAGGGGAGCCTGGTTGACATATGCGTTTGCAACGCCGGTGAGGAGGTTGGTTGCGCCGGGGCCTGCGGTACCGGTGCAGACGCCGGGCTTACCGGTTGCGAATGCCCAGCCTTCTGCCATGAAAGCTGCGTTCATTTCGTTACGGGTGCCGATGAACTTGATGCCTGCTTCGTTGCAAGCTTCCATCATGGGGTAAATGTGACCGCCGGGAATACCGAAAATGTACTTTACGCCTTCTTTTTCGAAGACTTTCTCGATTAACTGACCGCCGTTAACTTTAGCCATAGTAAAATCTCCTTTTATATTTTTTTAATTGTTTTTTTGTTAAATATTTATCCGTCAAATATTCTAAGCTGTCTCCCCGATAAAAACCGAGGAGACAGATAGGTGCGAATTATTTGCCGAAGTTGTGGTAGTCGAGGTGTGCGTACTTCTCAAGATGACGAACGGGGAGGTTCAGTGCGTCCTTGCGGAAAGGAGGTGCAAGCTGAGTGCCGTCAACATCAAACTGGAGAACGGTGGGCTTATTGAGCTCAATTGCCTTGAGGAGTTCGGGGCCGACATCTTCGGGCTTGTCAATGCGAACACCGTGTGCGCCCATTGCTCTTGCAACAGCTGCAAAGTCGGGTGCCTGGATGTCAACACCGATGAAGCGGTTGTCGTAGAAGTCGATCTGGTTCTTCTTCTCAGCACACCATGCGGTATTGTGGAATACGCAGCAGATGGTGGGGATGTTTTCCTGAACAGCGGTGGGAACCTCGTGGAGGCTCATGCCCCATGCGCCGTCGCCAACGATGTTGATGACAGGGCAGTCAGGACGAGCGAGCTTTGCGCCGAGACCTGCGGGGTAGGAGAAACCGGTGTTACCGAAGGTAAGAGCAGCAATGTGCTTGCGGCCTTCGTAGCACTTGAGGTAGCTGTTCTCGGTGGATGCAACATTGCCGATGTCGGTGCAGACGATAGCGTTGCGGGGGAGAACCTTTGCAATTTCGTAAAGAACGCGGCGGGGGTTCATGGGAGTGCCGGGAACCATTGCCAGCTCTTCGATTTCCTTATTGAATGCGTCTACGCGCTCCTTGACCATGTCAAGAACATCCTGCTTGGGTGCGCGGTCGCCTACGATAGCCTTAACGCGTGCGAGCAGCTCGATGGAAGCAGCCTTTGCGTCGCCGATGATGCCGACTTCAACGGGATGAGTGCGTGCAATGTTGAGGGGGTTGACATCGATCTGGATGATCTTTGCGGTTTCGGGGAAGTAGTCAATGTCGTACTGGGGAGTGGTGCCGAATACGGAGAGTCTGGTGCCGATTGCGAGCATGACATCAGCTTCTGCAACGGTATTCATAGCAGCCTTGGAGCCCATGTAGCCGATGGGACCCATCCACAGGGGATGATCTGCGGGGAATGCATCGTTGTGCAGGTAAGTGCAAGCAACAGGTGCGGAGAGGAGCTCTGCGAGCTGTGCAACTACATCCTGGCAGTTGGTGTCAACTACGCCACGGCCGGAAATGATAACGGGCTTCTTTGCGGAAGCGATGAGCTTTGCTGCACGGTCGAGTGCCTCGGGGGAGCCGCAGCCTCTGTCGTCAACGCGGTACTGATGGGGCTCGAGGATGTAATCTTCGACTTCGCCGTAGAAGTAGTCTCTGGGGATGTCGAGGAGAACGGGTCCGCGAAGTGCATAAGCCATTCTGAATGCGGTTCTGGTGCAGTCAGCAGCTCTGCTGGGATGGGGAATACGGATTGCAGCCTTGGTGATGGGCTTGAAAACGCCGACGGTGTCACATTCCTGGAAGCCGTCCCAACCTACGGTCTTGGAACCTGCGGAGGGGCAGAGAACGACCATGGGGGTGTGGCCCATGTTTGCAGCAGCGACGGAGGTAACCATGTTGGTGATACCAGGGCCGTTCTGACCGATGATGACGCCAGCTTTGCCGCTGATTCTTGCGAATGCGTCTTCCATGTGGCCAGCATTCTGCTCATGGCGTACGGGGATGAATCTGATGCCTGCTGCGGGGAACAGGTCGAGCAGATCCATGAATGCGGAACCGACGATACCGCTGACATGGTCGATGCCTTCAGCAACGAGAGTTTCGCATATTGCTTCGGAAGCAGTCATTTTTTTCTTTTCCATTGTAAATCTCCTGTTTATTCAGATATACTTGTTGATTTAGTGAATACGGGATTAGAGCTTGTAGCCCTCGTAGGAACCCTGCATCTTAGCAGCCTTGCCGATGCCCTTGCAGGTGCCGTCTTCGAAGAACTCGCCGCAGAGGTGGAAGTTGAAGGGGATGATGCCGAAACGGATAACCATATCATAGTCAATGTGGTTGCCGTCGAGCTTGCCGTTAACTACCTGGTATACAGCGCCGTCTGCATCGTTGGTTGCAGTGCCGGTGAAGGTGCCAGCTGCTTCGTCTGCTACGAAGTCAGCAGTGAGGCTCATCTTGCCAAGGGGAATCTTTGCGGTAATTTTCCATTTGCCAGTAAGTGTCATTACATTTTCCTCCATAAAATATGTTTTTCTTTTGATTTTTTAAATGCAATCGATATAGTCGTCGATTTAACAATTGTATTGTATTATTATATGCCCTAACTGTAAAATACGAATTTTGCTATCTTTTACATAAGAAACAGCTTATGTACATTAATAATATATATAGTATTTTCAATGGTTTGACCAATTTTGCCTATGAAGATAAGCGCAATGGAGATGAGGTGGGCATAAAAAATCCCGCACCGTGTAAGCGGTGCGGGATGAATAGATTTTTTTATGCAGCGTCCTTTGCGACCTTCTTTGCGGCGAGTCTGATCCAGAGATAGAACAGAATGAAGCCTGCAAGGAGAATGGCGAGTGCGATGGGAACCCAGCCGGGTCGAGGTACGAAGCCCATCAGGAGCAGGAGCGGGAAGCCGGTCAGGCAAGCCCACAGAGTCTGGAATACAACATTGTTGCTTGCGGGAGTCTCGAACTTCGGGTCAATCTGACGGAGCAGAATGATACCGGTGCCGACAACGCCGGTGAGCATACCGTACATAACGAGGAAGGATTCTTCGCTATAGGTGGGGAAGAGCTTCTTGGTTGCGTGCTCAACAAAGAAGTAGGTGCCGATGCCTGCAGCAAGGCAGGTTGCAGTGATGGGGAGAACAAATTCGGGGCGCTTGAAAGCCTCGAGGTTGATTGCGCTGATGGAAGCAACAATCATAAGGTCGAAGAAAACACCGGAAATACGGTCCATGAAAAGGTCGTTGATGTACTTCTTCTTGATAACCTTCTTGGTCTCGAGAGTGCCGACGAACTTCTTGGTTACGAGAGCACCGAGAGCTGCAAAGATGAAGTTAAATCCCCAAAGCAGAGGCTTAACAGTGCTGATAAGCAGTTCTACGCCGGAAATATCGCAAAGCTTGCTGAGAACATAAGTAAATGCAAATGCGATTGCGTAGGTGATGAATACGATTGCACATTCGATGGTCAGCTTGTCCAGAGAGTCGGACATGGGAACATCGTTGGTACCTGCAAAGTCTTCAACCTTGATTTCTTCGACAACATCGTCGCCGATTCTGGAGGTTGCCTTCTTGTTGCCCTTCTTGCGCATGACGTTAAGGAAAATAACACCACCGATGGAGCAAGCAATGAAGCCAACGGAAGAAACAGTAAGACCGAAGCTGGTGCCGTTAGCAAAGCCCCAGCTCTGCTCGTAGGTGTGACCCCAGTTGTAAGCCTGTCCGGGACCCTGGCCGTAGCCCATGGGAACGAGCATGCCGGAAGGAGCATAAACGCTCTTGATTACGAGGGAGAGAAGAAGTGCGATGCCGAGACCGATGAAAGCCTGGAGGCAGTAGCTGGAAGTGGTAACGAGTGCAGAGTTGAAGATATCTCTCTGAGCATGCTCGTTCTTTTCCTTTGCGCCGCCCTTTAGTGCAAGTGCGGTGCAGCCGATGCCGAGACCGTGGTAAGTCAGCATTTCAAGGGTGAAAGAGCTGACCATTGCGTTACCGGTAACTTTTCTGTAGATTGAGAAAACAATCAGCAGAAGAAAGCCGCCGAGAACGGATGCGGGAATAAGCATCTTGCGCAGAGGCTTAATACCGCGGATGAGTGCGTTTGCTACGATCATTGCAGCAAAGAGAATAGTCAGTGCGAAGAAGAACTCCCACACGGACATATCCCACAGATTGTAGTTAGTCATGGTATCCTCCGTATATTTATTTTTCGTTTTTTTGACGCTTGTTAAGATTTTAGCACCTATGTCGCTAAAAGAAAACTAATAATATCTTATTTTTGACATAAATTTTGCTTATGACTCTGTCGGAGAATTGACAATTAAATTTAGACTGAAATGAACTATTTGTTCATTTCAATGGCAGCAAGATTTCCAACTATTTCGGAGAACTTTAGCATCATATCCGTGATGTATTTATTTTTTACATAAAGAAGGCGGAAGCTTCTGCTGAGGTTTGCGTCCTTGATTCTGCAGCCGCACAGCGAGCCGTCGTCAATGTATTTTTCGACGAGCTTGCGGGAGATAATACCCACGCCGAGGTTGTTCTTAACTGCCTGAATAATTGCGCCGTAGCTGTAGCTTGTCCAACGCACGGTGTAATTCAGACCGGCCTTCTGCATTGCCTCCTCGAAGAATGCTCTTGTGCCGCTCTCGGGCTCACGCAGAATAAGCGGCTCCTTCGAAAGCTCTTTTAATGTAACGCTCTCTTTACCACAGCAGCAATGCTGAGGACCGCTTATTGCAATCAACTCGTCGGACAGAACCTCATAGACCTCAAGATTCGGGTTGGAAACCTGACCCTCGACGAAAGCGATGTCCACCTCGGAATTCATGAGCATATTTTCGATGATTCTCGTGTTGGCAACCGTAACATGATAATCGACCTTGGGCATGGACTCCTTCATCTTTGCGATAATCGGGCCCATAATGGTTGAACCGATGGTGACGGTAACGCCGATTTTGATGCAGGCGCTTGCCTCCTCGCGAGTCAGACTTTCCATCTTTTCTATCATTTCAAGAACATTCTGCGCATAGGAGCGGAGGGTTTTGCCCATCGGGGTGAGCTTGAGCTTGCCGGAGACTCGCTCAAACAGAGCAACTCCGTATTCTTTCTCAATTTCAGAAACGGCCATGCTGACAGACGGCTGGGATATATACAGCTTCTTTGCCGCCATTGTCATATTAAGGCAATCGGCGACGGCTACAAAAATCTGTAGGTTTCGCAGAGTCATGGTTTTCCATCCTCTCATAGTGGTTTGCACATGATTTTTCAAATTACATTATAGCAATTTAAATCGACTTTAGCAAGCAAGTTTTGTGGATAAATGACAAAACTTGTGAAAGATGTCGACTGTTCATAATGTGTTTTGTTGCATATTGCCGTTTTAAGTAACGGAAGAATCAAGAACAAAATGTAACTCAAACTGACATCCTTAACAACAGCTACATAAACTTCACAGTTAATTGCTATACACATTCGTTCAATGTGTCATTATAACATCATATAAACTGTATTGCAAGGAATCACAATTGAAATAAAAGAATGCAACAGAAAAATGCCGAAAACGAGGAACGGAACATGCAAGACCCATTCCGATTCTATCCGCTTCTCGTTATGGACCAACGAAACAAAAAACGGGATACCAAAAGGTATCCCGTTTTTTTGGTGCCGGTGGCCGGACTGCGTCAGAATAAGCACAAAAAAGATGAACGAAACAAGCAAAGCATATTCCGTTCATCGATTGCACTTATTCTTCCTATCCCCACAAAGAAAAATCTTTGAGGGGACCCCGCTTGGGCGGCGCACCATAGGGATTTACAGCCTTGAAAGAATCTGTTTCCCACAATGCTTCGTTAAAAAGCCTCGGAATACATATCCAGTATTCCTGCGTTTTTTGCCTTGCCTTGCAGAAAACATCTGACTTTCAAGGTGCTATGCAGTTTTGAGATAGCAATTTTTCGCTCAGACAAATAATAAAATTCCGGTAATACTGGCTATGTATTACTGGAATCTTTTGTGCCGTATGAGCGGAAAAAGGCAGGTCAAAACCTATAAATCCCTATAGTGCGCCGCCCTTATATCCGCTTCTCGTTATGGACCAACGAAACAAAAAACGGGATACCAAAAGGTATCCCGTTTTTTGGTGCCGGTGGCCGGACTCGAACCGGCACGATGCAAGCACCAGAGGATTTTAAGTCCGCCGTGTCTACCATTCCACCACACCGGCACATTATATGCAAATGCCGTCAGACGGCTTTCGCTTAGGCAAGTATTTTATCATCGCCTTGACCGTATGTCAATAATCAAGCCGACTTACTGATAGCAAATAATAATTAATGTAGATTGCCCTTGCGTAACTAAACAGATTTTGATATTATAGTCTATTATAATATAAATATGTGTAGTGTTGAATAATGAATTACAGTAAATGGAAAATTTCAAACGGAATATGTGCTGAAAACACGGCATTGACCGAAGCCGGCTTCACACCGCTGCTGTCCGCCATTCTGTCGATAAGAGGAATGAATGACGCGGCCGAGGCACAGCAGTTTCTCTGCGGCGGCGCCGAAACACTTGTTGACCCCATGCGCCTTAAGGACATGGACAAGGCGGTGCGCAGGATTAAGGCTGCTATTGCGGCAGGCGAAACAATGGCGGTTTACGGCGACTACGATGTTGACGGCATAACCTCAACCTGCCTGCTGACCGATTGGCTGCGCAGCAGGGGAGTTGACTGCTTCCCGTACATTCCCGACCGCATTGAGGAGGGCTACGGCCTGAACAGTGCGGCTATTGCCGCGCTAAAGGATAAGGGCGTAAGTCTTATCATCAGCGTTGACTGCGGAATTACGGCGGCGCAGGAGGCTGAGTTTGCAAGGCAGATAGGCGTTGACCTCATTATCACCGACCACCACGAGTGCCGCGAGCAGACACTGCCCGAGGCAGTGGCGGTAATTGACCCCAAGCAGGAGGCCTGCAGCTATCCGAACAAGGACCTTGCAGGCGTCGGAGTTGCGCTCAAGCTTGTGTGCGCCGTTGAGGGAAACAGCGAGGATGTCATAAGCCGCTATGCAGACCTCGCGGCAATCGGCACGGTTGCCGATGTGGTTTCGCTTACGGGCGAAAACCGCTACATAGTCCGCACGGGACTTGCAATGATTGAAAACACATCCCGACCGGGCATTGCGGCGCTTCTGCGTGAGTCCGGTATGGCTGACCGCAAGGTGTCGTCGTCTACAATCGGCTTTACCCTTGCACCGAGGCTTAATGCGGCAGGCAGACTCGGCAATGTCAGCGTTGCGGGCAGACTGCTCATGACGCATGACGAGGCTGAGGCAAATGAGCTTGCTGCCGAGCTGTGTGACCTTAACCGCAAGCGCCAGGCACTCGAAACGGGTATCTGGGAGGATGCAAGCAATATGATGGCGGGACAGAATCCCGACGCGCCGATTGTGCTTGCAAGCGAAAAGTGGCATCAAGGCGTTATCGGAATTGCGGCATCAAAGCTTGCCGAGCAGTATTCACTGCCCACGATAATGATTTGCTTTGACGGCGAAAAGGGCAAGGGCTCCTGCCGCAGCTTCGGAAACTTCAATCTCTTTGATGCGCTTTCCGCATGCTCTGAACATCTTGAGGGCTTTGGCGGTCATGCACTCGCGGCAGGCCTTAATATCAGGCGCGATAAGCTCTGCGCTTTTAAAAATGCCTTTTCCGAGTATTACCTCAATAACCGCCCCGAAGAGCTGCCCATGCTAAACTGCGACCTGCTTATTGCAGACCCCAAGATGCTTGACATGGAGGGCGTTGAGTCCCTCGATATGCTGGAGCCTTTCGGAAGTGGAAATCCCAAGACAACCATGTGCATCTGCGGCGCTGTGGTGGAAAAGATTATCCCCATCGGCGGCGGAAAGCACCTGAGAATAAATGTGCGCTATGGCGGCGAGAGCTTTGAGTGTGTGTTCTTCGGACACACTGAAGCCGACCTCAGAATGAAAGAGGGCGACATAGCCGATCTGGCATTTACTCCCCAGATAAATGAGTTCAGACTGCGCCGCACGGTGCAGCTTCAGATATGCGAAATGCGCAGGCACGACCCCAGAGCCATTTGCGACAAGATTTTAAGCGGCGATGCGGACTCATCTGCCGATATGCTCTATGCCCACTGCCCTGACAGAAATGCCTTTGTGCAGGCATGGCGCAGAATAAAGGCGCTGGGCGGTGTTGTCGCGGACGATATTGACGGCGTTATGCGCCAGTGCCCGCAGGGGCTTGAGCCGGAGAAATTCTGCATCTGTATCTGCGTTTTCTGTGAGCTGGGCTTAATGATGAAAAACGGCGGCGGAGCGTACAGCGCCAGAGTTATAAATGACGGTGCAAAGGTAAACCTTGAGGATTCAAGAATAATCGGAAAGATCAGGAACAGCAATGGACGAAATAAGTAAGCAGGCTGAGCCGGAAACCGAAAACAGAATACTTGCCCCTGACGAAATGTATGCCGCGCTGGAGAAGAAGATTATTGACAGCGGAACGGACATGGATCTGGGACGTATCAGAGCGGCTTACGACATGGCACGCCTTGCCCATTCGGGGCAGATGCGCCGTGACGGCTCTCCCTATGTAACCCATTGCGTTGCCGCGGCGGACATTTCCGTGGATATGGGCCTTGACGAGGACTCCATTG
>JAZUJB010000105.1:0-12250 GCA_045642545.1 Oscillospiraceae bacterium | reverse complement strand
GCCCTGCGACGAGGCTCTGCCCGGCTACCGCCCCGCACGAGCAATGGTTTACTGCGGCATCTATACCGAGGACGGCAGCAAGTACCCCGACCTGCGCGACGCTCTCGAAAAGCTGCAGCTTAACGATGCATCTCTGTCCTTTGAGCCCGAGAGCTCCGTTGCTCTCGGCTTCGGCTTCCGCTGCGGTTTCCTCGGAATGCTGCATATGGAGGTCATTCAGGAGCGTCTTGAGCGCGAATTTGACCTTGAGCTTGTTACCACGCTTCCCAGCGTTATATATAAGGTAGTAAAGACCGACGGCAGCATTGTCATGGTCGATAACCCGCACAACTACCCCGACCCTGCGGTTATTGAGCACGCCGAGGAGCCTTATGTCAA
This sequence comes from Oscillospiraceae bacterium, assembly GCA_045642545.1. Taxonomy (GTDB): domain Bacteria; phylum Bacillota; class Clostridia; order Oscillospirales; family Oscillospiraceae; genus F23-B02. Next base: position 11,872 of record JAZUJB010000105.1, on the reverse strand, counting down.
GGTTTCCATCATCACCCCCAATGAGTTTGTCGGCAACATCATGCCCTTGTGTCAGGACAGACGCGGCGAGTACAAGGATATGCAGTACCTTGACTCCCACCTTGTTGAGCTTCGCTACGATATGCCGCTCAACGAGATTATCTACGACTTCTTCGACACTCTTAAGGCCCGCACAAAGGGCTATGCCTCGCTCGACTATGAGCTGAGTGAGTACAAGCCCTCGGAGCTTGTCAAGGTCGATATGCTCTTAAACGGCGACCAGGTCGACGCGCTCAGCTTCATCGCACACAAGGACAAGGCCTACGGCAGAGCCCGCAAGCTGTGCGAAAAGCTCAAGGACAACATTCCCCGTCAGCTGTTTGAGGTTCCCATTCAGGCGGCAATCGGCGGCAAGATTATTGCCCGCGAGACCGTCAAGGCAATGCGCAAGGATGTTCTTGCAAAGTGCTACGGCGGCGATATTACCCGTAAGAAGAAGCTGCTTGAAAAGCAGAAGGAAGGCAAAAAGAAAATGCGCCAGCTCGGCACGGTTTCAATTCCGACCGAGGCGTTCCTTGCAGTCCTCAAGCTTGACGAATAATGAAACAAAAAATCCCATCTGCAATGCAGATGGGATTTTATATTTGTTGAGTGTATTTTACTTTGTGCCGAAAATGCGGTCGCCTGCATCGCCCAGACCGGGAACGATGTAGCCGTGCTCGTTGAGGTGGTCATCGAGTGCTGCGACATAGATGTCAACATCGGGATGGTCCTCCTGCATACGCTGTACGCCCTCGGGAGCACCGATGATGCACATGAGCTTGATGTGCTTTACGCCGGTTTCCTTGATGAAGCTGATTGCTGCGGATGCAGAGCCGCCGGTTGCGAGCATGGGGTCAACAACGATAACATCGCGCTCTTCGATATCGGGGGGCATCTTGAAGTAGTACTTGACAGGCTCAAGAGTCTCAGGATCGCGGAACAGACCGATGTGACCGACCTTTGCGTTGGGAATCATGCTTACCATACCGTCAACCATGCCGAGACCTGCGCGGAGGATGGGGACTACTGCGAGCTTCTTACCTGCAATGCGTCTTACGGTGCAGGGTGCAACGGGAGTCTCAATCTGAACCTCTTCGGTGGGGAGGTCGCGGGTTGCTTCATAGCACATCAGCATTGCTATCTCGGATACGAGTTCACGGAACTCCTTAACGCTGGTGCCCTTGTCTCTCATGATAGACAGCTTGTGAAGAATAAGGGGATGGTCGAATACGCAAACCTTGCTCATTGTTTTTCTCCTAACTTTATGTATATTTATTATAATAAACCTTAATTGGATATTGCGCTTATTTTTGTGCCTGCATTCTTTCCTGACGCTCGCGTTCTGCCTGAGAAAGCCGCAGATAAACGGGAAGCAGGTCATCGGCTGTGCCGAGCTTTTCCTTCAGCGCCGCCATACCGACACCCCATGCACTCTGATACATGAGATTCTGCGGTGCCATACGGCACTTTATTCCCGCAGCAGTAAGGAAATCGTAGCTTATTTTTGCTCCGTCGCCCACAAGCCATGCCTCGCGGTCAAGTGCCTTAAGCTCCTCGGCAAGCTCTGCAAGAGCAATTGCTCTGTCGGCGCACAGTCTTACGGGCTCGCCGTCTTTAATCTCAAACAGCGCATTGTAGACCTGAGAGCGTCTTGCATCCATAACCGGACAGATAAGTCCGCCTGCGGCAACGCCGTGCCATGCCATAGCGCCGAGCGTGGAAACGCCGACGCATTTTTTATCGGCGGCCCATGCAAGTCCCTTGACGGTGGACACGCCTATGCGTATGCCCGTAAACGAGCCGGGACCGTGTGCAACTGCGATGGCATCAACATCGGCAATCTTCATATCGGTATTTTTGAGCATATCCTCAACCATGGGAAGCAGCGTGCGGCTGTGGGTAAGTCCGTTACACTGGCTGTACTGGGCGAGGACTGCTTCGTCCTGCATGAGAGCAACGGAGGCTGATTTTGCTGATGACTCAAGTGCAAGTATAAGCATTACTTTCCGCCCTCCGTAATCGTGATTTTTCTCTCGGTATCGCCGAGCTTGTCAATGCGAAGCACGACCTCATCGCCGTAGAACGCATCTTCAATTTTTTCGCTCCATTCAACAGCACAGATTGCGCCGCGTGCGAGGTAATCCTCCCAGCCGATGTCGAAAAGCTCATCGGCATCGTTGAGTCTGTACATATCGAAATGAATAAGCTCGCGCTCACCCTCGTACTCGTTGACAATGGTAAAGGTGGGGCTTGATACGCGGCAGGTCAGTCCCATACCTCGTGCCATACCGCGCACAAACGCGGTCTTACCTGCGCCGAGGTCGCCGTACATTGCAACAACTGTTCCGTCGGCAAGATTTTTTGCAAACTGTTCGCCGATTGCTTCAGTTTCCGCTTCGCTGCGGCTTATGAATGTCTGCATTTACCTCACCCCAAAATTGAACATTTTCTAAAATCGCATTATACCATAAGATACCTCATTGCGTAAAGGGGAATTATGTGCTAAAATGCATATCGTATCATTATGATATTTGGCAATTTAGTAAATTGAAAGGCGGTGGGTCTGATAAACAAGCTCTCCGGTTTGACAAAAGAATTTTTCAAGCGTGCAGACCTGTTTCTGCTTGCTGTTTGTATAATCTCCACCCTGTTCGGCATTTTTGCAATACGCAGCATAACCTTGTCCGAGCACACAAGCAAATATGTTATCGTTCAGGCATTCGCAATGTGCCTCGGTATAGCGGCTTTCGTTATCTTTACAGTCATTGACGCCGACCTGATTGCAGACAAGTGGATATATCTTGCCATTTTCGATTTTGTAATCATTGCCGGTCTTATTTTCTTCGGTCATGATGACGGTACCGGCAACAAGGCATGGTACCGCTTTTTCGGCATCGGTCTTCAGCCGTCCGAGCTCGTCAAGGTTATCTTCATCGTGCTTCTTGCAAAGCAGATGACGATATACAAGGAGCGGCGGGAGCTCAATCAGTTCAAATCCGTTTTCAAGCTTGCCCTCCACTGGTTTTTACTGTTTGCCCTCATCGTCGGCATCACAAAGGACCTCGGCAGCGCGCTTATATTCCTTGCAATCTTCATCGTCATGCTCATCGCAGGCGGTGTCGCATGGTACTGGCTCGGAATTGCCGCGGCGGCGGTTGCGGCTATGGTTCCGCTGATGTGGAACTTTGTTCTTGCCGACTATCAGAAGAACAGAATTCTCGCGCCGTACATTCCCGATGTGGTTGACCCCTCAGGCACCGGTATTACATGGCAGACAACGAAGACAAAAGAGGCTCTTACTGCGGGCAGATTTACAGGCGTGGGTCTTCATAACGGCCGCTTCGCTCAGGGCAGGTTTGATGCAAAGCACACTGACTGCATTTTCGCCTCCATCGGCGAGGAACTGGGTATGGTAGCGTGCATCATCATTCTCGTGCTTCTCACCATTATAATAATCCGTTGCTGCGTGGTGGGTGTCCGCTCAGGCTCCACCTTCGGTATGCTCATCTGCTTCGGTGTTGCCGCAGCGCTCACCTTCCAGACCTTCATCAATGTCGGTATGTGCATCGGCATCACCCCCGTTATCGGCATTACGCTCCCCTTCTTCAGCTACGGAGGCTCGTCAATCGTAACGCTGTACGCTGCGGTTGGACTTGTATCTGGCGTTAAATTCCGACCAAAGCCCAAGCAGCACTTCATTCAGTATTAAATATGCAAATCACCCCGTCAGATGACGGGGTGATTTTTTACAGATAACTGCGAATATCTATCGCAAGACTTTCTTCAAGATTGATAAGGCGCTTTGTCAGGTCCTTTGACTTCTCATCAGCGGCCTTGTACTGATTGAGATATCTGTGCAGTGACTTAACGCCCATATTGCAGCCGTCGGTCATAAGGTCCGCAATTGTCTGGTCGGAGTTGTCAAGAGCCATTTTTGCGTTGGTCTTAATCCATGACATACCCTTTGCCATGGGGTTTGGGTCCTTGCCCTCGTCGCTGAAGCGGTCAAGCTCGGTCTGAATTTCCTTTTCAAGCTTCTGATGGTCGGCGCGGCTGTTTGCAAGCTGCTGTCTGAAGCGGCTTGCCTGCACTCTGTCCACAACATCTTCAATCGAGGAAATGCCCATTTTAACACCTGCATCGCACTCGCGCAGAAGCTTTACCGTATCCTTTTCGTTCATAGCACTATTCACCTTTCTGTTTTGATAAGCATAGCTTCTGCACAATCAAGGTAATTTATGTTGAACATTTTTTATTTCCAACACTTTCCTTGACTTTGTATATACATTGTGCTTATATGAAACAAAAGCGAACAAAAAAATATAAGGAGGAAAACAATGTACTCAGCATTTACAGAGTCTGCGCTTACTATTCTGCGTAATCCGCAGGCAACAATGCATTGGTATGCCGTGCCGCTGTTTCTTATTCTGATGTACATCGTCAGCAAGGAGCTTCATGAAAAGCATTACATGGTAGTTCTCGGCGGCGTTGCACTTTGGGGCATGGACATATTCAATGAAATCTGGAACTCCATGGTCTGTGCAATCAGCGGTTTTGCACCGGTATGGGGAACTCCCGTAGGTGTCGGTGACACCTCTCTGCTCATCATGATTGGCTACAATCTTGAGATTTCAATGATGTTCCTCATTATGGGCATCTCCGTCTGCCTTATGCTGCCGGAGGACAAGAAAAAGAAGATTCTCGGCATCAACAACAGAATCGTTCTTTGCGTCATTCTTACAACTGCAGCAGTCTGCATCGAATGCTTCCTCAACTACTGCGGAATTCTCACCTGGGAGTGGCCGTTCTGGCAGAGAAGCTGCCCGTGGCTGCTGTGGCTCATCGGCTACCTGCCCTTCTTTGCAACCGCTTTCTATGTACACGACAGACCCACAGTCAAGAGCGCACTCAAGGTCGACGGACTCATCCTCGGCTTTGACGCTGTTCTTATTGTAATCTGCGCGTTCTTAGGCTGGATTTAAGGAGGTATGTATTTATGAATACCGGTGTACTTATTGTCCTTATTGCCGCAACAGTGCTTGACTGCGGCGCAGTAGCAATTGCCTTCAGAGATTTTCTGAAGAAGTAAAACAAAAGCAAAACCGACATCGCTTTGCGATGTCGGTTTTTTATTTACTTATTGATTATTCTGTACAGGAAGGTCATTGCCTGACCGCGTGTGCAGGTATCGTTTGTGCCGAAGGTGCTGTCATCGTAGCCGAGGGTTATTCCCTGCTGCTTTGCCCAGCTTATCGCGCTGAAGAAGGGGCTTGCCGAAGTGATATCCTTAAAGCTGAGCTTTGCGGATGCTGCAGCCGGTGCTCCCATATAGCGCCATATGAAGGTTACAACCTGCGCGCGGGTGATTGCCGTATCAGGCATAAATTCGGTGTCGGTTGCACCCGAGGTAATGCCCTTTTCGTATGCCCAGAGCACTGCGTTGTAATAGAAGCTTCCCTCCTTAACATCGGTGAACGGATTTTCAGTTATCGTTGTCTGAGGCTCACCTGCAGCGCGCCAGAGGAAGGTTATGAACTCTGCGCGGGTGCAATCGCTTTCGGGCTCAAACTCCTCGAGAGTCTTGCCCGCGGTTATGCGGTAGGGCTCGTTGTTGTATGCCCATACAACGGGCTCGTAGAAATAATCCGCCTTTGCGATATCCTTGAACGGATTGAGAGTTGCCTTCTGAGGAGGAGATACCACAAACTCGGAGCTTGCAACGGAGAATGCCTTGTAGTCATACTTGCACAGGCAGCTTGACTCGCTGTCTTTAATCTTTGCAATGCCGTTATACACGAGTCTGTATGTGCCGGGGGTGCAGTTATCGCCCTTGAGCAGCCAGCCGACTGTTGCGGTGTAGCTCTTGGTGATAAGTCCCGAGCTTTCGCACTTAAAGGTCGTGTAGGGGTCGGTGTCAGTAATCACGGTTTTCCACTCGCCGTTAACAAGCTTCTGAACCGCCATGTAGCTGTAGCCGTCGACAAGCTCGCTGTCCTCTAATGCCAGCATTGTGATGTGTCTGGGCTCAACGCCGCTGAAGGATGCCGTGACCCATTCGCCCTTGGAATACGATGCCTTTTCAACATCATTGATTACCGTTCCGTAGGTTCCCTTGTCAATTGCGGGCTTGCCCATTGCGGTTGTTGTATAAAGCAGAGCAAACGGAGTCTTCTGCAGAAGCTCGGCGCTCTTTTCGGCCTTTTCGCCGCTTATGATGCCCTGAGCAAGCTTGTCAAGCTCCTGGGTAAGGGCTGCGCCGGACCAAGGTCCGAACAGGCAGGTTGCGCCCTCGTAATGCTGTGCCGCATACTCCTCGCGGGTGGTTACATACTGGCTGTATGCGTTTGCGTGGGTTGCTATGATTACCTTTGTAACACCATCGGCAGCGAGAGTTTCCTCAAGCACTGCCTTAGTTCTGTTTGCCTGCTCGTAGGTAAGCTCGAAGGGCACTGCCGCAACTGCAACGCTGCCCATGCGCATAATCTGAAGCGGCTGCTCGGGCTGCATAAGCTTGCCTACCGCAAGGCATACAACCTTTTCCGCCTGCGCATCATCATATGCATCGGACTGGAGAATCTTCATCGCCAGCGGCCAGAGCGGCTCAAACAGATACTGCAGACCGTAGAGATTAATCATTTTGAAGTCGCAGGCAATTCTGTCGTAGCTCTGAGTTTCCTCGTTCCAGACGAAGTTGTGCTTGACGGCACCCTCAAGTGCGTTGTCAACGGGTGCGCCCTCCTCGTCGCCTGCGATTATGCCTGCGCCTATGCAGGGCTCGCTTGTTGAAACGCTGCCTGCGGAGAGGTCATCGTACGGCATATAGTAATCGCCGACATAGCTGAGGTCAACCTCGATATCGGAGAAGTCGAGAACGGTGTAGTTAAAATCGAACTTGCCGGAAAGCACAGTTCTCTGTGCGTTATTTATAAGATTGAGTGCAGCATTTGCCTCCTGCTGACCGTGGACAATCTGATTTTCAATCTCGTCGACCGATGAGTCAAGCTCGTTCGGGCGCAGGAATGCCTCGTGGTAGTCGGATTCGTCGACCTTATTGGGGCTTGTATCGCCGCTGTCCGCCTGAGCAAATGCAGCTACGAAGCCGTCGCCCATTGTCTGCTCAACCTTGAGTGCTGCGTAGCCCTTGTGGTCGGATGCAACATATATATTGTCAATTCCGTTGGAGGTTCCGTGGGAGCCGAAGAAGTTGAGGAAGCCAATATCGTTGCCCTTGCTGTCGGTGAGAACAATGCCCGCCATCTCGTGATTATAGGCATTCTTTGCAGCCTTAAGGCCTGTTTCGTAGGTAAAGCTGCCGTCCTCGTTTACCTCGTAACCGTAATCGCCGACATTGATATTGGTGAGGAATGCGTCTGCCGAGCGGTTTGAGGCGCTGATGTCAGTTTCCCCGTACACGAGAGAAACCGTGCCATCGACGCTGGAATCGTAAGCCTGCTCAATTGCATTCTTGATGCCCTTGACGATGATTCTGTAGCTTTCATCGTCATAGCCGGGCACACCGTTTATGAGGTCATAGAGCTCAAACCACGATGTATTTGAGGTTGAGGAGTGGCAATGTGTTGCCATAAGCATCACATTTTCCTCGGTAAAGCAGGTATATCCGTCTGCCTTGAGCGCAGACAGAACACCGGGCTTTATGCTCTCTGTCATATGGACAAGCTCTGCCGATACATATACCATCGGCGCATTGCCGTCATCAACGACAAAGGCTCTTGCGTACAGTCTTGTAAGCAAGCCCTCCATAAGGTCACCGAGCGAGTTGTAGCCGGTGCTTATGTCGGTAATCGGGCCGGTGATATCGGTCTTTGCAACGCCGACCTTCACATTTGATGCCGATTTTTTATCGGCAAAGGCAAATCCCGTAAGGGAAAAGAGCATTGCGGCAGTAAGCACAATGCAGATTACAGCCTTAAATTTTCTTTTCATTTCGTCCCCCCAAGATATGTATCAAAAAATATCTAAAGAATATTTTACACTTTTTGGCGTTATCAGGCAATACACCGAAAAGCAAAATTTTATCCGGAGTTTTACAACACATTTTACAAATAAAAAAGCATCCTCATCACACGATGCGGATGCTTTTTATTATTATCTTTTGGCCTTTATCCACATTTTCGGAACAAGAATCGAAAGCAGCGGATAAATTTCAAGTCTGCCCATAAGCATGGCAAACGACAGCACTACCTTTGAAAACGGGGAGTAAACCGAATAATTTGCCGCAGGGCCAATCATATTAAATCCGGGGCCTATGTTGTTAACGCAGGATACCGCCGCCGAGAAGTTCGTATCAAAGCCGAGCGGCTCAAAGCTTATAAGCAGGAAGGTTGCAATTATAACCGCAAGATACAGAACGAGGTAGGACAGTATGCCCTTTTCCTCCTGCGCAGTCAGAGTTCTTCCGTTGAGTCGGACGGGATTTACCGTGCGGGGGCTTATGCTGCGGCGCATTTCATTTCTCGCAATCTGGAACATTGAGGTCAGTCGTGAAATCTTAAAGCCGCCTGCAGTTGAGCCCATACAGCCGCCCACAAACATAAGCATAAACAGAATGCCCTTTGAAAGCTGCGGCCACAAATCGAAGTCAGCCGTTGCAAAGCCCGTGGTTGTTACAATAGCCGCAACCTGGAATGCGGAAAGTCTTATCGCCTCGGAAATATTGCGGTACATGGGATAGATGTTCACCGTAATAATTGCAAACGCAACGGCGAATATTCCGAGGTAGCACCAAAGCTCGTTTGAGTTAAAGGCATTTTTCCATCTGCGCAGAAGCATCAGGTAGTAGACATTGAAGCTGACGCCGAAAAGCAGCATAAACACGGTGATTACCCATTGCAGATAGGGGCTGTAAGACGCGACACTGTCGCCCTTAATGCCGAAGCCGCCCGTACCCGCAGTGCCTAAAGCGTGTACCGCGCTGTCAAACACGGGCATTCCTCCGCAAAGCAGAAATACAAACTCTGCCGCGGTCAGCGCAATATATATGTAATACAGCATTTTCGCCGCATTTCTGGATTTGGGCGTGAACTTATCAACCGAGTGTCCGGGCATTTCCGCGCGCAGAATATTTATAGAGCGGTCGGGTGCTTTGTTCATGAGTGCCATGACAAACACCAGAATGCCCATACCGCCCAGCCAGTGGGTAAAGCAGCGCCAGAACAGAAGGCCGTGACTCATGCTCTCAACATCGGTGAGAATTGACGCACCCGTTGTGGTAAAGCCGCTGACGGTTTCAAAGAATGCATCAACGAACTCGGGAATTTCACCGCTGAACACAAATGGCAGCGAGCCGATGAGCGAAATGCATATCCACGAAAGCGCTACTATCGCAAAGCTGTCGCGAATGCTGAGATTTATTTTTTCCGGTCGGCATAAAAGGCAGAGCACGCCGCCGACAGCCGCCGCAATCAGCGCCGTAATCACAAACGACACGGCACAGGCCTCAGCGTATATCAGCGCAACTCCCGCCGGCAGAAGCAGCAGCGCCGCTTCAAGCATTATTACTCTGCCGAGAGTGTTGAAAATTGTCTTATAGTTCATAGCAAAATTTCCGAAAAATCACAGAGCTTCTGGTTTGCGGCAATAACAATGACATTGTCCCCCGGAAGAATAACATCACTGCCGGCGGGGATAATTGTTTTGCTGCCGCGGATAATTCCCGCAAGCAGAATGCCGGGCTTGATATTCAGCTGCTTAAGCGGAATGTTAAGCTGCTTGAAGTCCGACGATACGGTAAACTCCAAAGCCTCAATGGCACCGTTCATAAGGCGGTACAGAGTCTCAATTTTGCTGCCCTGAGAATTATGCAGCGCTCTTGCGTACTGTGTAATAATGTCCGCGGTTATTCTGCGCGGAGAGGCAATGCAGTCAAGACCGAGCTTTTCGCTGATATCGCTGAAGCCGTCCTGATTGACCTTTGTGATGATTTTGGGGACCTTGCGGTCAAGTGCGTAATAGGAGCTGAGTATATTCTCCTCGTCCATTCCCGTAAGCGACACAAATGCATCGGTGCGGTCAAGACCCTCCTCGGAAAGCAGTTCGTGGTGTGTGCCGTCTCCGCAGATAATATTCACATTCTGCGGCAAGGCTGCGCACATTTCCGTGCAGCGTGACTCGGATTTTTCGATTACCGTTACGGAGTTTCCGCTTCGGATAAGCTCCTTTGCAAGATAAACGGAAGTGCGGCTGCCGCCGAGAATCATAACATCCTTAGCGCGCTTTTGCAGTATTCCCAAATGCTTGAGGACCTTCTGCATATCATCGTGGGCTGCAAGAAGTCCTATTTTATCGCCTGCCTGCAGGGCGAAATCGCCGTTGGGTATGTTGGCCTTGCCGTCACGCAGAACACAGCAAACCAGAAACGGAAGGTTAAGCTTATTTCGCAGATTGTAAAGTACCGCGCCGTTTAATACAGAGTCGGCCTTTACCGTAAGCTCCGCCATTTCAAAGCGGCGACGGGTGAAGGTCTCGGACTTAATGGCCGAGGGGAACTTGAGAATGTTGAAAATTACCTGAGCGGTGAGCAGCTCGGGATTGACTGCCATGGAAATTCCCAGCTCGCGCTTTAAGAAATCAATATCATCCGTACTGCTTTCCTTGCTGCCTATGCGTGCAACCGTATGCTCTGCGCCCATGCGCTTTGCAAGAAAGCATGCCAGCAGATTTGTCTCATCGTTGCCTGTTGCCGCAATGAAAAGGCCGGCAGAATGCACAGATGCCTGCGCAAGCGCCTCGCAGCTTGTGCCCGATTCGCATATTCCCATTACATCGTATATGTCAGTTACATTGCTTATTACAGAGGGCTCGGGGTCAAGCACCGTAATATCATGGCCCTCGTGAGCAAGACTGTTGAGGATACTTTTACCTATCTTGCCACAGCCGCAGATTATAATTTTCATCTTATCGCCTCTTTCTTCCATAAATGTACCACTTGGGGCATGGCAAACGCAATAAAAATTTCAGATTTATTTAGAACACCAAAAAGAAACAGCCATCCCTTCGGATGACTGTTTCTTTTTGGTGCGCGAGGCGGGACTTGAACCCGCACGCCCGGAGTGAGCACTAGAACCTGAATCTAGCGAGTCTGCCAATTCCACCACTCGCGCATATGCAGAATGCTTGATTATAATAGCACCGAAGCTGCCCTATGTCAAGAAATTTCTGTTTTACTATATAAATTTTTTATTCTTGCTATTTACCTCTGTTATTTAGATAAAGTTAATGTTATAATATTTGCAATTGAAAATTTGGAGGTTTGTTATGAACAGAAAACAGCTCAAAAAACAGGCTAAGGGCCTTATTAAGACCTCAAACCCCAAGCCCGTTCTTGTTACCTTGGTTTATGTTGCAATTCTCATTGCATTCGCAATTCTCTCATTCAAGCTCGTCGGTCAGCCCCTGGAAGACTTCTTTGACAAGCAGTTTGGCGACATTTTCTATGTTGATTTCGATCTTAACGCTGATTACAGCGACAGCTTTGACAGATACTTAGAGGATATGGACCCCGCGCAGTTTATGGACGACTGGGCAGCTTCCATGCCCTCAGGCGCAGCAAGACTGCTTAACTTCCTTCTTGATGTTATGGCTGTGGTCATCGGTGCCGGCTTCATCATTTTCGCGCTGCATACAATTGCAGGCTCGGGTGCATCCGTATGGAATCTGTTTGACGGCTTCGGTATGTTCTTCCGCATCATCTGGCTGTACATACTTGAGGGCATATTCATCTTCCTTTGGTCATTGCTGTTCATCATTCCCGGTTTCATCGCCTTATACCGCTACCGTATGGCAATCTACCTGCTGCTTGAGCATCCCGAGCTGAGCGCAATGGAATGTATAA
>JAZUJB010000104.1:0-12633 GCA_045642545.1 Oscillospiraceae bacterium | reverse complement strand
ATGCGTACTACTACGCTGCCCTCCATGCTTGAGATTCTGACCCGCAACTACAACTACCGCAACAAGGCTGTAAAGCTTTATGAAATCGGCAGAACCTACAAGCTCGGCGGCGCTGACGGTCTTGCAATTGAGTCCAAGTTCCTCTCCCTCGGCACCTACGGCAGCGGCACTGACTTCTTCACCGTTAAGGGCGTTGTTGAGGCAATACTCGGTGAGCTTCGCGCAGATAACATCCGCTACGAGGCCTGCACCGACAATCCGTCCTACCATCCCGGACGCTGCGCTACCATATGGTGCGGCGATGAGTGCATCGGCGTATTCGGCCAGATTCATCCGCTGGTTGCTCAGAACTACGGCGTTGATGCCGAGCTGTACTGCGCAGAGCTTGCTCTCGATATGCTCATGAAGGCACGCGGCGCTGACCCCATCTATGTTCCTCTGCCCCGCTTCCCCGCTGTTTCCCGCGATATCGCAGTTGTATGCGACAAGGCTATCCCCGTTGCAAAGCTGATTGACTGCATCATGAAGAACGGCGGTCAGTTCCTCAAGGATTGCGCTCTGTTTGATATCTACACCGGCAGCCATATTGAGGACGGCAAGAAATCCGTTGCATTCTCACTTACCATGCGCGCAGACGACCAGACCCTCACCGATGAGCATGCTGACAGCACAATGAAGGCTGTTCTGAACGCACTTGAGAAGAATTTCGGTGCTAAAATGCGCTAATCTGTCCATATAATTGTACAGTACTAACTATTTGCGATTTAATCACTTTACTTTTTTAAACAAACTGGTTATAATGACACCATGAACAATGAGTTACAGGAGGGATAAATTATGGAAGACATCACCAGAAAATTCACTGTTATTGACAGCAAAACCGAAATGAGAGAAATTCTGTCATCCGTATACAACTCTCTTAAGGTGAAGGGCTACAACCCTATTAATCAGTTGGTTGGCTACATTCTTTCCGAGGACCCCACTTACATTACAAACTACAACAACGCTCGCAGCCTCATCTGCCGCATCGACCGCGATGAGCTAATGCACGAGCTTCTCATCAATTACCTCGGCAAAGAGCAGTAAAAACAAATAAAAAAACAGCTCATTCGATGAATGAGCTGTTTTTTTATACTTTAAGACTTACTTGCAGGCAAAGTTCTTCCATGCGGAATCGCTTGCAAGAGCACCACCGGGTGCAAATACGGCTGCTGCGCCGTCATCGCCCTTGAGCTGAGCATTAAACCATGCAATACCGTAGCCGGCAACCTTTGAAGGTGTAACCATGCAGGTAGTGTGAACGCCGCCCTTCAGAGAGGCGTATACTGCGTTACCCTGAACATTATCATATGCGGGCTTTACCCACATAGAGGAAAGAACGATAAGGTCTGCAGTGCCGGTCATAAAGAACACGGGGCAGCTGACTTCTTTTGCCTCGCTCTTATAGCTTGAGCCTGCAATGGAAAGAACGCAGTCTATTCTGCTATCGAGTGCAGCTGCATTGACTGCGCTTCTGCCACCCTGAGAATGGCCTGCTGCTGCGATGTTATCTACATCAATCTTGCCGCAGAGAACGCTGTTTGCATCTGCGTTCTTGGAAATTGCATAGTCAACAGAGTCAACCTGTGCAGTGCCGTCAGCCGACATAACGGTTGTGTCAGCGACTACAACATAACCCGCCTCGGCAAACTTCTGAAGCAGAGTATAATAGGTCTGAGTAATGCAGCCGGTGCCGTTTGCCCATACAATCAAGGGATACTGCTCATCAGAGGTTTCAAGCTCAACGGGATAAAAAACAATCTTGCCCGAGCCGAGCTTATTGGTATCCTGCATGCAAACGACATTCTTGGTGCTTCCGTCAATGCACATGGTTTCTGCAGGAGCAGCAAATGCAGCTGTTCCGAGCAGTGATACTGCAAGAACCAGAACCAGAAGAATGGATATTATGCGCTTTTTCATACATTTCTCCTTAAACTATCGGAATATGTTGAAATTTTATCAGAAGAGCTCTATCAAGTCAAACATATCGAATAAATTTGTTGACAATTACAAATGGTGGATATTGCATTTGTTTATTGTGCAAGATTTCAAATACAAAAGAAAAATCCCGCAACCACAAGGGTTACGGGATTGGCAGCGGATGAAGGATTCGAACCCTCACAAACGGAGTCAGAGTCCGGTGTGCTACCATTACACAAATCCGCTAAACGCAAGGAGTATTATACCCCAAATATTACATTTGTCAATACCAAATTTCAAAAAAATTTAAGAGCGGTGAAATTTCACCGCTCTTACCGTTTATTTTTATTACTTTGCCTTCTTGTTATTGAACATTACATTAGTCAGGATACCGAGGATGAGTGCGCAAGCAACCTCAGTAACGGTTACATTACCGAAGGATACGCTCATGCCGCCGACACCTGCAATCAGGATTACGGATACAACAAACAGGTTCTTGTTCTCGTTGAGGTCTACATCCTGGATCATCTTAAGACCGGATACTGCGATGAAGCCGTAGAGAGCTACGCATACGCCGCCCATTACGCAAGCGGGGATGGTTGCGAGGAAGGTTGCGAAGGGTCCGAAGAAGGAGATTACCATTGCCAGGATTGCGGTTGCGAGGATGGTGATTACGGAAGCGTTGCCGGAGATTGCTACGCAGCCGATGGATTCGCCGTAGGTGGTGTTGGGGCAGCCGCCGAAGATTGCGCCTACGAAAGAGCCGATACCGTCACCGAGGAGGGTGTTGTGCAGGCCGGGCTCCTTGAGGAGGTCGGTGCCGATGATGGAGGACAGGTTCTTGTGGTCTGCGATGTGCTCTGCGAATACTACGAATGCTACGGGTACATATGCAACTGCTACGGTTGCGATGTAGGAGCCGTCAACTGCGGAGAAGCCCTTTGCTGCCTGGATGAAGGAGAAGTCGGGAACCCAGGTCATATTTGCGAAGAGGCCGAAGTTGATAACTACGAGGGATTCGTTGCCGGTCTTGGTGCCGATTACTGTGAAGATTGCTGCTACTGCATAGCCTGCGAGGATACCGATGATGAAGGGAATCATCTTGAGCATCTTCTTGCCGTATACGGAGCAGAGCATGGTTACTGCCAGAGTTACAAGGCCGCAGATGATGCAGACATAGGTGGATGCGGTTGCTGCGGTGTTGCCGACGAGGTCGCCAATTGCGTTTCCGGAGAGAGAAAGACCGATGATTGCAACGGTGGGTCCGATTACAACTGCGGGCATAATCTTGTCAATCCAGTTGACGCCGCACAGTTTTACGATGATTGCAATGATTACATATACAAGACCTGCGAAGGCTGCGCCCATGATGAGGCCTGCATAACCTGCCTGCAGAGAAACAGCGCCTGCAAATGCGGTTGCCATTGAGCCGAGGAATGCGAAGGAGCTTCCGAGGAAGACCGGGCTCTTGAATCTTGTGAAGAGAAGGTAAACGATAGTGCCGACGCCTGCACCGAAGAGTGCTGCGGTCTGGGACATTCCGTTACCGATGATGGAAGGCACTGCAATTGTTGCTGCCATGATTGCCAGAAGCTGCTGAAGAGCAAAAAGAATAATCTGGCCGAACTTAGGTCTGTCACTGATGTTGTAAGTAAGGTTCATTGCGTAATCCTCTCTTTTTATATAAATTATTCTTGCGCCATTAAGTACACACCCGTGTCGTCGTCAAACTCGGGAAGTCTGACTTCAATCAGCTCGGTGCGTGATGTGGGAACATTTTTACCGACATAGTCGGCTCTGATGGGCAGTTCCCTGTGTCCCCTGTCGACCAGCACCGCGAACTGGATTGTTCTCGGTCTGCCGACTGTAAACACGGCCTCGATTGCCGCTCTTGCCGTACGGCCTGTGTACAGAACATCGTCTACGATGACTACATCCTTAGCGTCCACCGAAACTCCGAGATCTGCCTTTGATACGATGGGAGCTTCGCTTTCGTGAGTCAGGTCATCGCGGTAAAATCTGATGTCAACACTTCCGCAGGGCACTGTGGTATCTTCAATCTTTTTAATGTTGCTGCAGATTCGCTCTGCTATGGGTACGCCTCTGCGGCGAACACCGACAAGAACTACATTTTCAACGCCCTTGTTCTTTTCTGTGATTTCGTGGGAAATTCTCATGAGTGCGCGGTTCATTGCCGCTTCATCCATAAGCCTTGCTTTAAGTTTCATTTCTCACCTCGGCAACAAAAAAAGCCTTGTCGAAACCGACAAGACACACTAAATCTATAGTTATGCAAAGCATAGCTATACCATATCTGCGACTTTGTCGGCATCTCTGTACCGTACTTAAAAATCTTTTCTTGTAGATTATAAGGGCTTGCCCTTCATTTGGCAAGCCCTTTTTTCATTTTTATTTGTTTTTATATATTTAGACAGCATTCAGCAAAAAAACGCAGTCTGTTTTGTGCAAAAGCACCATTCATTTGGCAACGCTGTACAGGTCCTCGCGCAGATTAAGGAAGGTCGGCAGTTGTCTGCGTACCGAGTCGACTCTGTTAAGGTCAATTTCACTGTAAATTATCTGCTCCTTTTCGTCGCAGGTGGCTATAACCATACCGAACGGGTCAACAACGCTTGAGTGGCCCCAGCATTCATACGAAAAGCCCTCGTATCTTGCTGCTGATGCGCCGACATAGTAAATCTCGTTATCCATTGCGCGCGAGCGTATAGTCAGCTCCCAGTGCTTAGGGCCGGTTGTAGTATTAAACTGCGCAGGACATATCACTACCTCCGCGCCGCGCTTTGCCATTGCACGCACGAGCTCGGGAAAGCGCATATCAAAGCAGACTAAAACGCCCATTTTGCCGTACTCGGTATCAAAGGTGGTTATCTCATTGCCTGCCGTAAAGCAGTCAGATTCCTTGAAGCGCACACCGCCCTCTATATCCACATCGAACAGATGCGCCTTGCGGTGCTTTGCAATCACCCTGCCCTGCTTATCAAAGACAAAGCAGGTGTTATAAAGCTTATCGCCGTCTTTTTCGGAAATCGTGCCGCCGACTAGGATAATTCCATTCTCTCTCGCCCATGCCGACATCGCGGCAACACTTTCACCATTTTCTGTTTCGGCAAAGGCGCGGAAATACTTATCTGCGTACGGGCAATTGAACATTTCGGGAAGGACAACGACATTTGCACCGTTTTCCGCCGCTTCCTTAACCATACAAGCCGCTTTTACCATACTCTCGCGCTTATTAAGCTCAGTTTTTATCTGGCACACTGCAAGTCTGAAGCTTGCCTTGCTCATTTAATCACCTCAAGATAGCCGACAATATCAAAGGCCTCTGTTGCCGCGTCCTTGCGGAGATATAGCGGGTGGTGCGGATGTCCCTTGACGGACTTTTTTCCCGCAGAGAACCAGTTTGCGCCGTAGCGCTGACCAAGCTCAACCATATCAAGCACGCAGTCACGCAGATAAGGGCGCTTTTCGATAATCGTGCCCCATGCCGCCCAAATTGCAGGAGAAATGCCCTCCCCCACATTTTTAAGTATGTACTCAAAGGCAAGCATATTCTCGCGATGGAGCTTCTCATTGAGAGTCTTATCCATATCGTCGGGATTTGTTGCGCGCTGGGCATAAACATTGAACATTATCCAGCTGTCATAGCCATTGGCAGTTGCAATTCTTGCAACGCTTTTGAGAGTATTGTCAAGGTCATCGGGCGCGGCTGTCGAGGGATTAATGCCGATGCAAATCAACGGATTCTTGCCGCGTGTACCGAGAATGTATCGGTAGTCGGCATAGTAATCGGGAACATACAGCCACTTATTTGCATCGTAATCTCCCCTGCTGCCCGAATTTCTCAGCGCCTCATCGAAGCTGAGTATATCAAGCTGCGAGCTTTCACAGGTCGGAATATGCATTACTTTACAGCTGCAAGCAGAGCGTCAACTCTGTCGGTATCCTCCCAGCGAACACCGAGGTCGGTTCTGCCCATATGGCCGTATGCAGCGAGCTTTCTGTAAATGGGCTTCTTAAGGTCGAGGTCACGGATAATTGCGGTAGGACGCAGGTCAAACACTGCATTAACAGCTTCCTCAAGCTTCTCATCGGAAACCTTGCCGGTGCCGTAGGTATCTACCATTACGGATACGGGGCGTGCAATGCCGATTGCATAAGCAAGCTGAACAAGGCACTTGTCTGCAAGACCTGCAGCAACAATGTTCTTCGCAACATAGCGTGCTGCATAGGCTGCACTGCGGTCAACCTTGGTGGGGTCCTTGCCGGAGAATGCGCCGCCGCCGTGAGGTGCGCTGCCGCCGTAGGTATCAACAATAATCTTTCTGCCGGTCAGACCGGAGTCGCCCTGAGGGCCGCCGATAACAAAACGGCCGGTCGGGTTTACATAATACTTGGTTTCCTCGTCGAGCAGTTCTGCGGGAATGCTGGGCTTGATAACGAGCTCAATCATATCGTTTCTAATCTGCTCGAGGGTTGCCTCGGGTGCATGCTGGGTTGAAAGAACGACAGTATCAATGCGAACGGGCTTACCTGCCTCGTCATATTCAACGGTAACCTGAGTCTTGCCGTCGGGGCGCAGATAGTCAACTATGCCCTGCTTTCTGACCTCGGTAAGACGCTTTGCAAGCTTATGGGAAAGGCTGATTGCAAGAGGCATCAGCTCGGGTGTTTCGTTACATGCATAGCCGAACATCATGCCCTGGTCGCCTGCGCCGTTCTGAAGCTCGGCATCCTCGCCGTTCTTCATTTCGAGGGACTTGTCAACGCCGAGTGCGATATCCTCGGACTGCTCGTCAATGTTGGAAATGATGCCGCAGGTGTCGCAGTCAAAGCCGTACTTTGCTCTGTCGTAGCCGATGTCGCGAATAACATCGCGTGCGATTTTGGGAATGTCGATATAGCAGTCGGTGCTAATCTCGCCCATAATGTGTACAAGACCGGTGGATGCGGTGGTCTCGCATGCTACGTGGCCATCGGGGTCTTTTTCAAGAATTGCGTCCAGAACAGCGTCGGAAATCTGGTCACAGATTTTGTCGGGATGTCCCTCAGTTACGGATTCGGATGTAAACAGTTTTTTGCTCATTTTCTTTTCCTCCAGTTTTTATCTTAACCAAACACGCTTCTGGATATATCAACGAAAAAATCCGTCGTTACCGACGGATTGAATTCTTGGTTATAAGCCTCATCTCTCGATAATCACCGCCGGATTTAGCACCACGCTTTCGCAGGTTGCCGGGTTTCACAGGGCCGTTCCCTCCACCGCTCTTGATAAGGTGTTCAGTTTTCCTATGTATTATATCAGCAAAGCTCGACTTGTCAAGTGTTAGTCTGCCTATTTTCTAAATTTTTAGGCAAAGTCAGATAAATACATCACCAAAAATAAAAAAGCAGTCCTTTCGGGTTCGAATCCGTGTTTAACAGACGCATGGGGAGAGTATGAGAGGGGATTGGTTATCCCCTCTCATATAAAATTGAGCAAAGCGGATAATATGGCGCCTAAGGCGCCGCAAAAAAAGAACAGCACACCCGAAGGTGTGCTGTTCTTTTTTGGCGGAGAGTGTGGGATTCGAACCCACGTGGGCGTTAGCCCAAACGGTTTTCAAGACCGCCTCGTTATGACCACTTCGATAACTCTCCATAGTAAAAAAGTACCCAAACGGGTACTTTTTTTGGCGCAGAAGGAGGGATTTGAACCCTCGCGCGCTTTTTACACGCCTACTCCCTTAGCAGGGGAGCCCCTTCGGCCTCTTGGGTACTTCTGCACGATGCCGCTGAAATATAATAGCATAAGCATACCGTTATGTCAAGGAATTTATGCTTGACAAATCATTTTATTGCCATAAAATACATTATATGAATATTATTTATTATGACAACAGCATAATCGTGTGCATTAAGCCGGCAGGGGTTATCTCCACCGATGAGGAGGGCGGTATGCCTTCCCTGCTGCGCGAGGCGCTTGGCGACCCCGATGCGGACATCCGCGCGGTACACAGACTTGACCAGGTTGTAAGCGGCCTTATGGTATACGCGCAGAGCAGCGAGGCTGCCTCCGAGCTTTCAAGACAGATTCGCGAGGGTGAATTTACAAAGAAGTACCTCGCGGTTATTCACGGCGTTCCCGAGGAACGCAAGGGCAGATTTGAGGACCTGCTTTTAAGGTCAAAGGAAAAGCGCAAGACCTTCGTTGTAAACAAGCCTGCACGCGGTGCGCAGAACGCAATTCTTGATTACAGACTGCTCGGCTCAAACGGTGAACGCTCGCTTGTGGAGATTGAGCTTATCACTGGCAGAACTCATCAGATTCGCGCTCAGTTTTCCCATCGCAGAATGCCTCTTATGGGCGACCGCAAATACGGCTTTGGCGAGGATACCTGCAATATAGCACTTTGGTCCTATTCCCTCGGCTTTACAAATCCCGAAACGCACAAGCCGATGAGTTTCAGAGTCAAGCCCCCGAAGGAGTTCCCGTGGACAGAGTTTGACTCCTCCCTGCTGTCTAAATAAACTATTAATATTGGTGTAATCTCGTATTGAGGTTACACCATTTTTATTTGAAAAAATCAAGAAACAGCTATTGACATTCGCTGCGCCCCGCTCTATAATAACAAGCGTTATAAAACGCTTGTTATGTAACGCTTGTATTTAGGAGGAAGCCATTATGCCACCGAAACCGAAGTTTTCAAAGGAAGAGATTATTGACGCCGCATACGAGGTAGCGTGCGAGAGCGGAATTGATGCCGTGGTTGCAAGAACCGTCGGTAAAAAGCTGAACTCCACCTCTACCCCGATTTTCACATTCTTCAGCGGTATGGATGAGCTAAAGAGCGCTCTGTACAGCAAGGCAAAGGCCGAATGCATTGCCTATCTCGCTGAGTCTGTAAACTACTTCCCCGCCTTCAAGGAATTCGGTATGCGCTGGATAAGGTTTGCTATGAGCAATCCGAACATATATAAGTTCCTGTTTGCCAACGGAATTCAGTACGCAGAGCTTCCCGGCAATCTGTTTCAGGAGTTTTCCGAGATTGCCTCGCCTATACTTGCAAGCATAGTAGCCGCCTTCAGCATCAGCGATGACGCGGCAACGAAGCTGCTTACGCAGATGATTATTCACGCAAACGGTATTGCGATGTTTGCAATGAGCAGAAACGATATGCTTAACGAGGCTACCGTAAGCAGTCTTCTCAGCGAGGTTTGCATCAGCCTTGTTGTGGCGGAAAAAATCAAATCTGGAAGCTTTAACTTAGAGATGTCAAATCGAATGCTTCAGGCAGCCAATAATATGCCTGTTAAAAAAGTTTAAAAATAATTGATTATATAGGAGAAACACAATGCTTAAGATTAATAATCTGACCAAAGCCTACGGAGAGAAAAAGGCTGTTGACGACCTCTCACTTCACATTCAGCCCGGCGAGATTTATGGCTTTATAGGCCACAACGGTGCCGGTAAAACCACTACCCTGAAAAGCATAGTAGGCATACTTCAGTTTGATGAGGGCGAGGTTCTCATTGACAACATTTCCGTCAAGGCTGACCCCATTGCCTGCAAGAAGGAGCTTGCTTATATCCCTGATAATCCCGACCTGTACGAGTTTATGACAGGTATTGAATTTCTCAACTTTGTAGCAGATATCTTCGGTGTAAGCGCCGAGGACAGAAAGTCTCGCATTGAATCTCTTTCAGAAACCTTTGAGCTGACCGACGACCTTGCACAGCCTATCTCCGCATATTCCCATGGTATGAAGCAGAAGCTTGCTATCATTTCCGCATGGATTCACGAGCCCAAGCTCATCATCATGGACGAGCCCTTTGTAGGTCTTGACCCCAAGGCAGCTCACATTCTAAAGCAGATGATGCGTGAGGTCTGCGACAAGGGCGGTGCTATCTTCTTCTCCACCCATGTTCTTGAGGTTGCAGAGAAGCTCTGCGACAAGGTTGCAATCATCAAGAGCGGCAAGCTTATTCGTTCCGGCACTATGGAGGAAGTCAAAGGCGATACAAGCCTTGAGTCCGTCTTCCTGGAACTGGAGGACTAAGCAATGCTTAAAACATTAATCAAGAAGCAGTACCATGAATGCTTCAGAAACTACTTCGTGAATGCCAAGACGGGTAAGGCCCGCTCAAAGGCAGGTATTGCAGGTTTCTTTGTTTTCTTTGCTCTTGTAATGCTGATGCTGTGCGGTATTTTTCTGTTCCTTGCTCAGTCGCTTATAAAGCCGTTAGCAGAGAATAACTTTATGTGGCTTTACTATGCTCTTATGAGCATTCTCGCTATTGCGCTCGGCGTCTTTGGCAGTGTATTTAACACCTACTCGACCTTGTATCTACCTAAGGATAATGACATTTTGATGCCGATGCCAATTCCGCCTATGACTATTCTCAAGGCCCGTATGTCGCTCGTAATGGGACTCAGCCTTCTGTACAGTGGCTCGGTATGGCTTCCTGCATTGGTCTGCAGCTGGATATATACAACTCCGACCGCTATTCAGGTAGTCTTCGGCGTACTTCTGTTCCTAGTCATCTCCTTGCTCGTTACTGTTCTTTCCTGCCTTTTGGGCTGGGTAGTCGCTGCAGTTGCTACAAAGGTCAAGAACAAGAGCTTTACCATCGTAATAATTTCCATCGTTCTGTTTGCCCTCTATTACATTGTCTG
Source organism: Oscillospiraceae bacterium (assembly GCA_045642545.1). GTDB lineage: Bacteria > Bacillota > Clostridia > Oscillospirales > Oscillospiraceae > F23-B02. The sequence goes on along the minus strand of JAZUJB010000104.1, from coordinate 2,000 downwards.
CTTCCGTATGACCGACTTCATACAGTCAATCATTATGAACAGCGACGCAGTTGGTGCCGGAATGCAGAAATGGGCTAATCTGTTCTATCAGCTTGGCTGCGCAGCAGACGGCAGCATTTCCGCCATGCTGATTATCACCGGCATTGTCCTTGCTCTGTACTTCATATGCTCCTATGTGCTCTCAAAAAGCTTTACACGCGTTGTTGCAGGCACAAGCGCCGTCACCAAGGTAAAGGCAAAAGCACGCGTAGAGAAGCCCCGCAGCTTCAAATCCGCGCTGTTCCACCGCGAGCTCAAGCGCTTCACAGCAAACCCGAACTATATGCTCAACTGCGGCTTCGGTATGCTGCTTATCATTGTAATCGCAGTTGTATTTATCATTAAATACAATGCATTACAGAGCTTTCTTCCCGAGCTTGCTGCTGAGCTTCCCGATTTGATTTTTATGCTCCCTATTGCTGTATTCTGCATAACCGCTCTGGTCATATCAATGGACACTATCTCCACACCGTCAATTTCTCTTGAAGGCAAATCTCTGTGGATAGTCCACTCCCTGCCTATTGCCGCTGCTGAAATACTCAGCGCAAAGGTTAAACTGCATTTTGTGCTTAACATCGTGCCTGCAGTTATCGCTTTGATTATTATGTGTATCTGCTTAAAGCTCAGCGTGCTGACTTCAGTTCTTATAGCTGCCGCAATCTGTGCGTATGTATGGTTCAGCGGTAATTTCGGTCTGATGATAGGCGTGCTCAATCCCAAGCTTGAGTGGACAACCGAAACAACTGCCATTAAGAGCCTTAGCGCATTTGTAGTTATGCTTGTTCTTTGGATCCTGATTGCAGGTGTCGGTATTATTTGCTGGTATGTAAGAAATACCATTGCTATGAATCTGTACCTCATAATCTGCATTACCGTTTTTGCTCTGCTTTCGGTTATTATTTATCACTGGCTCAGAACTAAGGGTGCAGAAAAATTTGCAAATCTGTAAAAACAACATAAGAAAAACACGGTGTACCAAGGTACACCGTGTTATTTTATATCAAATTATCAGATGAGAATGCCGCGCTTCTTTGCTTCGAAGGTGAGCTCGTCGCGGAAGTCGGGATGTGCAATTGCAATAAGCTGCTTGGTGCGCTCGCCGAGGCTTCTGCCGCGCAGGTGTGCAATGCCGTACTCGGTTACGATGTAATCAACATCGTTCTTGCTGGTTGTGCAGATTGCGCCCGGAGTGAGAATGGGCTTAATCTTGCTGATTGTGCCGCCCTTTGCAGTGGAGGTGAAAGCGATAAAGCTCTTGCCGCCCTTGGACTGGCATGCACCGCGGACATAGTCAATCTGGCCGCCGGAGCCGGACATGTGCTTGGTGCCGACAGACTCTGCGCAAGCCTGACCGAAGAGGTCAACTTCCAGTGCTGCGTTGATGGAAATGAAGTTATCGTTCTGGCAGATAACGTTGGGGTCATTTACATATTCAACGGGCAGGATTTCAAATGCGGGGTTATCGTTAATAAAATCGTAAATCTTCTGAGGACCGAAAGGGAAGGTGGTAACGGTCTTGTTGCGGTGAATCTGCTTCTTGGAGTTGTTGACAGCGCCGCATTCAAGAAGGTCTACCATGCTGCTGGTGAACATCTCGGTGTGGATACCGAGGTCGTGCTTGGTCTTAAGTGCCATGCCGGTTGCATCGGGAATTGCGCCAATACCGAGCTGGATGCATGCGCCGTCGCAAATCTGCTCTGCAATGATGTTACCGATGGTAATGCTTGTCTCGTCCAGTACGGGAGAAGGCAGAGTGGGCAGCTCGTGAGTATTCTCAACGATTGCGTCAACCTGGCTGACATGGAGCTGAAGTGCGGAAAGAGCACGGGGCTGCTTCTCGTTAACTTCGATGAAAATGTGCTTTGCCTTGTCGATCATTGCCTGTGAGTAAGAGCCGATGCTGCCGAGGCTGTAGTATCCGTGGCTGGCCATGGGAGAAACGTGGATGCAGAATGCATCAT
>JAZUJB010000103.1:0-12114 GCA_045642545.1 Oscillospiraceae bacterium | reverse complement strand
GAACGACATGGCTACGATCCGACTTCTGATTCGGAGAATGTGTGTATTAATACTTTAGGCTGTTTAACATTTTTAACTCTCTTAGTTATTAGCTCTTTAGTGTAACCTTCATTATAGGCATAATTGCACATTACTTTCACGGCTTTGAGCAAATCATTAATATAAGCGGGTTTACATCCTCTGTCATGTATACTGCCTATATACTGCTTTATGTGTATAGGCTTTAATTCTTCAAGTTCTGTTATATTGAAACTATCTTTAAGGAATTTAACAAAATAAGATAATTGCTTGCTGTAATTGTGTACAGTGAGCGGGCTTAATTCTCGTATCTGACAGTCATACAAAAATTCTTTTACTAAGTTTTCAATAAGCATAAAAAATAACCTCTCTTCTGCCATATAAAACAGATGAGAGGTTATTATAGTTATTCAAACAGAAACAAAAAACCTAATAGCTAATAGTTATCATAACTAAATTAAAAGTTATGATTTTCTTAATTATCAGCTTATTTGCAAAGAATACTGCTACAATTATGCCTTGCGGACGGAGTCGATGTGGCGGGTGAGGTCGAGCATCTTATTGGAGAAGCCCCACTCGTTGTCGTACCAAGCCATGAGCTTTACGAAGTTATCGTTAAGTGCGAGGCCTGCCTTGACATCGAAAATGCTGGTGTGGGGGTCGGTGATGAAGTCGGAGGAAACAACCTCTTCGTCAACATACTCGATGATGCCCTTCATGGGGCCTTCGGATGCTGCCTTGACTGCTGCGCAGATTTCATCGTAGGTTGCGCCCTTCTCGAGGCGGCAGGTGAGGTCAACGATGGAAACATCAGCGCTGGGGATACGCATGGAGGTACCGGTCAGCTTGCCCTTGAGCTCGGGGATAACCTTGCCTACTGCCTTTGCAGCGCCGGTGGAGGTGGGGATGATATTGCCGTGAACGCCGCGGCCGAGACGCCAGTTCTTCTTGGAGAAGCCGTCAACTACTTCCTGAGTAGCGGTATCAGCGTGAACGGTGGTCATAAGGCCTTCAACAATACCGAAGTTGTCGTTGATAACCTTTGCGAGAGGAGCAAGGCAGTTGGTGGTGCAGGATGCGTTGGAAACGACCTTGATGTCGGGAGTGTACTTGTCGAGGTTTACGCCGCAGACGAACATGGGAGTGTCGTCCTTGGAGGGACCGGAGAGAACAACAACCTGAGCGCCTGCATCGAGGTGAGCCTGTGCAGCCTCGGTGGTCAGGAATGCGCCGGTGCATTCGAGAACATACTCAACGCCCATTTCGCCCCAGGGAAGCAGAGCGGGGTTGCGGTTGCCGACAACAGCAACGCGCTTGCCGTTTACGATGATAGCGTCTTCGGTAGCCTCAACAGTGCCGTTGAAACGACCGTGGACGGAGTCATACTTTACGGTGTAAGCAAGCTGCTCGGTGGACTTGTCGGGAGCGTTGATTGCAACGACCTCGATATCGTCGGAAACGATAGCAGCTCTGAATGCCAGACGGCCGATACGGCCAAAACCGTTAATAGCAACTTTAATCATACTGAATTCCTCCATGATTTTTTTGTGGAAAGTTTTGCTTGCGATTTGCTTAGATTGTAACATATACTATTAACAAAAATCAATAAATGATACGCCCAAATATTATTGAATTTGCCCCGCATTTTTGGATACCTATTGTATATTTTGCTCGGTTTTGGTAAAATAGTAACGAAAAATACAACGATATGAAAGGCAACGGAAATGTCAGACAGCAAACTTCTTGCCACAGCGTTTTCACTTCTCAATGAGCCGGTTATACTGGCAAAGAAAGAACGAATTGTATATATGAATCAGGCCGCTATAAAGCTTGCCGCAAGGGATATGACGGGAAAACCCCTGGCACTGTTGATTCCGAGCCATATTCTCAACACGCAGGCCGACAGTTTTATTGCCTCAGGATTTATCGGCACAAAAAGCTGCGCGGTCAAGGTATCGGCATATGACGGATACAAGATTTATGCTATGAGCAGCGAAGTGCCCGAGGTTGAAGCAAACGATATGCTGCATACGGAGCTGCGCTCAACTCTTGCAAATGTCAAATTCGCATCGTCCTGCATATCGGTGCTTGCGGAGAATGACAACAACGAAAAGCTCAGTGAGTATGTATGCTCATTAAACCGCAGCTATTACCGAATGAAGCACGCCGTTGACAATGTTACGGCCTTTGCGGCACTGTCAAAGGGCACAATGCCGTTCAGACCCGAGCCTATTGACATTGCCGACCTTTGCAGAAGCACCATCGCGGCTGTGATTTCAATGGCTAACGGACTTGATATCAGAATAAGCTTCCATTCCGAGGATAGCATAAATATAATTGCAGACCGTGAATTAATCCAACAGCTTCTGCTGAATCTTCTGGCAAACAGCCTTATCCATTGCGAAAAGAACGGCCGAATAAGCGTGTCGCTTCTGCGCACTGACCGTAATGTGATTCTGTCTGTTGACGACAACGGCTCTGGAATTGAGCAGCCTGAGCTTGCGCTTGCCTTTGACCGCTACAGACACGAGGTTAATCTCACACAGCTTCGGGGTACGGGAATGGGACTTGCGCTTGTTCGCGGTATAGCCGAGCTGCACAAGGGTGCGGTAATACTTGAAAGCCGCGGCGAGAATATGGGTACCTCGGTGAGAGTTATGCTCTCGTTTGATGTTCCTGCAAGTAAATACTTTTCCTCTCCTGAGCCCGATTATCAGACGGGAAGCATGAGCACAATTCTGACAGAGCTGTCAGAGTGCCTGCCCGTCGAGTGCTTCTCGGAAAAGCTTGAAGATTAAAAAAGCAGCCCTTTGGGCTGCTTTTTTAATCTTCAAGATATAGCTTTTTCAGCTTTTCAAGGGCCTTGTCGTCAAGTCCCATTTTTTCACGCAGGAATCTGTCAATACCGCCGTGCTGCTGCTCAATGGTTTCAAAGGTCGCACCGATAAAATCCTCCTGAACGGTGTCAAGACGGTAGATGAACTCAAGAGTTGCTTCATCGTCGGTGTATTTTCGGCAGTTACTGAGCAGTCGCTCAGTCCCCGGCGCACAGCGCTCTCGGGTAATCATATAATCGGCAACGATGCTCTCGCGCGGAACATTAAGTGCGCTGAGAATAAGCGCGGTTGCAGTGCCTACGCGGTCCTTGCCCATGCTGCAGTGATACAGAAGAGCGCCCTCCTCATGATTCAGAAGAATTTCAAAGAATTCTTTGTAATGCTGAAGCGAATGCTCAAGCGTAACGAGGAGAGGGTAGAGGCTTCTCATCTGCTTTACGCCGTCGGTGTCCTTTTCCATAAGATGATGCGCCATCTTAATCGTTCGTATAGCCTCTTCATCCTCGGTTTCGGGGCGTGTGCGGGTTATACCGTCGGTTTTCCTGTCAAGCATCGGGCAGCTTATGTATTCAACGCCGTCGATAATTATGTCGGGGTTTTTAAGCTGCTCTTCGGTTGTGCGGAAATCAACAACGGTTTTCAGACCGACTGATTTGAGATATTCAATATCGGCATCGGTGATTTTAGCAAGACCGCCGCTTCTGATAAGGCGGTTGTGCTTAACAATTCTGCCGTCAGCGGTTTCAAGACCGCCGAGGTCGCGCGCATTCGGTGCGCCTTTAAGTATCTGTTCAGGATTATACATCTTATCCACCCATTCCATACAGTCTTTTGCCGTTTTCAAAGCTTGCATTTTCAACCTCTTCAGCGGTAAGCCCTTTTATTTCTGCAATCTTTTCCACAACATATTTTAGCTGGCGCGAGTCATTGCGCTTGCCGCGGTTGGGTACGGGTGTGAGATACGGACTGTCGGTTTCAATCACAATTCTTTCCATGGGGCATATCTCAAGCACCTCAATTGCCTTTCTGGCATTTTTGTAGGTAATCGGGCCGTCAAAGCCGAGGTACCAGCCGCGCTTTAAAAGCTCTGCGGCCATCTCCGCGCTGCCCGAATAGCAGTGGAAAACTCCGCGAAGCTCGGGATAATCAAGCACAATCTCCATGCTGTCTCCGTGTGCCTCGCGGTCGTGAACGATTACGGGCTTTCCGAGCTTTATGGCAAGCTCAATCTGACGGCGGAAAAGAGCCTTCTGCTCCTCCTTGTGTGTTGCGTCCCAGTAATAATCAAGACCGATTTCGCCGATTGCAAGACATTTCGGGTGCTCGGCAAGCTTAACCATCTCATCAAAGGCCTCGTCGGATAGCTTGTCAATGTCCTCGGGATGCCAGCCGACAGCCGCATACACGAAATCGTAGCGCTCGGCAAGCTCAATAGCCGCCTTGCTGCTTATAAGGTCGCAGCCGGGATTTACAATCAGACCGACATTGCCGTCAGTCATTGAGTCAAGTATCTCAAAGCGGTCTGCGTTGAACGCACCGCTGTCATAATGCGCATGAGTATCGAAATACATTCAATTCACCTCTTGCACAATTATAACATTGCTTGATATAATTACGCAAGCAGCATTAATTGAGGTAACGAAATGAAAGAATATTATGACATTCTCATAAACGGCATAGATGAAAGCCTTACGGTAACAAAGATTGTGCGCGGCGTAGCGTGGATTGGTGCAGAATTAAGCAACGGTAGCTTCGGCATTGCAATGAACACCGAAAGCAGAAGCATAAAGCGCAGCTTTGACTCACTTGTCGGACTCAGCGCAAAAACTGCGGCAGAAGCAGTAATGAGCTGGAACTTTGACGAGGCAAGCGAGGGTATGGCGGTAATTAACGCGTTTTACAACTCACCCGAGCGCCTTGAAAAGCTCGGACTTAAGATTGAATACAGCCGCAGCTGTACGGCAGGTATTGAAACGCAGGGCAAGAAGATTGCTCTGATTGGCCATCTGAAGCTGGATAAGGATGCGCTGAATGGCGCAGAAAAGGTTTACATAATTGAACGAGAGCCGCGTGAGAACGACTATCCCGACTCTGCCTGCGAGTATATTCTGCCTGAATGTGATATCGTAATAATAACCGGCAGCGCGGCAATTAACAAAACAATGCCTCGGCTTTTAGAGCTTTCAAAAAACGCAACCACAATTGTAACAGGTCCGTCAGTGCCGATGTGCCCCGAGCTTGTTAAGCTTGGGATAGACAGAATGTTGGGAATGGTTACAACAGATAAAGCAGGCCTTATCGAATGGATGAAGGAAATAAGGGGTAACCCGTATCCCTTCGGCGAGACCTTTATGATTAACTGAAAACCGTACCGCCTCGGAATATTGCCGAGGCGGTCTTTTTTATTTTCTAATATTTCCCCACGGGATAAAACATTTCTCAACAGCGCCATATGACGCACTTCGGTGAATTACATAAGTATAATAAATAATAACTTATGTAAACTACGGAGGCGATATTATGGATGTTAAGGGCTCGATTGCGGCAATAAAAACCGCGGTTGAGGACAGCGTTGCGCAGCGCAATTCCGAGGATGTCATAACTGCGGCATGGGCAGCGTTGTATTTTGTCAGCGGATTTGTGCTGTCGGCGGCGAGAGTGCTGTCTACTGCAGGACCATTCGGAATTGCGGCAGTTGCCGCAGCGGGAGCGGGACTCAACGGTGTGTGCTGTCTTTTCGGTGCAGCGCTCGGATACATAGTTTCGGGCGGACTTACATGGGGAGTGCGCTATCTTGCGGCAATTGTTATTGTGTATACAATTTCGTTTTCGTTTCAGGATACGCGCATTTTCAAAAGAGTGCTGTTTGCGCCCGCAGCAACGGCAGCAGTAACGCTTGCAACGGGCATTCTTTCAAGCTTTTCGGTCATATTGAGCGATGCGCCTACGGTGGCTATTGTATTTCTCGAAACCGTCCTCGCCTTCGGAGCCTGCTATTTCTTCAACGAGGCATTGAACAAGGAGGATGGGACAACCGAAACGGCGGAGGTGCGGCATGCAAGCTCCGTTCTGATTACGGTTGCGGTGTTTCTCATGTCGCTGTCGGAGCTTGAAATCTTCGGCGCACTGTCAATCGGCAGGTTTGCGGCAATTCTGACGATTATGACCTGCACACTGCGCGGCGGTATGCTCACCGGTTGCGCAATAGGCACGGTTTTCGGAATGGCAATGGACCTTACAAGCGGCGGACTTCCGTTTTTCACAATGGCATATGCCTTTTCGGGACTGTTGTCGGGCTTATTTAACCGCCATGGCAGACTTGTGTTTCTGCTTTCGTTCATTCTCGCAAACGCGGTTACTGTCGCATGTACATGGGCGGTGCTGCCGCAGATAAATGCGTTGCTTGAGGTTTTCTGCGCCTCGGTTATCTTTATGCTTCTGCCGTCGGGCTTTCTCAGCAGGGCAGGCGCGACGCTTCAGCCGATTGCAGGCGGCAGCGGCGAATCGGGTTTGAGGCGTTATGTGTCAAAGCGTGTTGCGGGCTTGAGCTCAGCATATGAGGGCTTGTTTGAGATAGTGCGCCGCAATGTCGAGGAGCCGTATAATGATGAAGACCCCTCAAGAGTGTTTGACCGCGCAGCGGATTCCGTCTGCGTTACATGCAGGGACAAAAATCGCTGCTGGAACAGTGAATATATGGACACCCTTTCGGCACTGAACGATGCAACCGAGCCTATGCGAAAGCGCGGTATGCTGCAGTTAGGCGATATTCCGTTCAGATTTGTGGAGAAATGCCGCACGCCCGAGGCATTTGTAACCGCAGTTAACGGTGAGCTGAGAGCATCAGCCTACAGAAAGCATTTTTCGGCACAGCTTCGCGAGAGCCGCGATACCGCGTGGGGACAGTATGCCGATATGGCGGAAATCCTCGGCGGAGTTGCCGATGAGCTCGGCAGCATTAACGGTGCCGACCACCTTGCTGAACGCCGTCTTATCCGTTACCTGCGCACACTTGATATCGAGGCGGATGCCGCGGTTTACCGCGATGGCAGGGGCAGACTGCGCGCGGTAATCGAAAGCGGCTCGCTGTCAAGGCTGTATAACGAGCCCGAGTATCTGAATAAGCTATCCGAAGTGCTTGGCCTGAGATTATGTAAACCGAAAACAGACAGCGAGGGAAGCGCAAGGCTGACGCTGATTGAAGCCGAACCGCTTGCGGTAAGTGTCGGCATAGCCGCAATGAAGAAAAAGGGCGAGAAGGTAAGCGGCGACAGAGGTACATATTTCAAAACCGATGCGGGAGTGCTTTGCGTAATTCTGTCCGACGGTATGGGCTGCGGTCCGGAGGCAGCGCGCGAGAGCAAGGAGGTCATTGAAATTCTCGAAAAATTCCTGCGCTCTGGTATAGACCCCGCGGTTGCGATGAAGACCTTGAATTCGGTTATGCTGCTAAAAAGCGGTGATAACTGGGGCTTTGCAACGGTTGACCTTATGTGTGTTGACCTGTTTTCGGGCGAAACCTGCTTCTATAAATACGGCGCAGCACCGAGCTATGTTATGAACGGCAAAAGCATACGCCGAATTAAGGGCGAGAGCTTTGCACCGGGGCTGAGCAAGGATAACGGAGGCGCGCCTGACATTGTCCGTATGCGTCTTAAGCCGGGCAGCACCGCAATAATTGCGTCCGACGGAGTCATAGGCGACTCAAATGACGGCTGGCTGCGGGAGATTCTCGACTCCTCAACAGACGATATGAAGCTGCTTGCGCGCGATACACTCCGCGAGGCTGAGAAAATTTACGGCAACTGCGACGATATGACCGTGCTTGCTGTACGAGTACAGGAACGCGAATGATGAATATAAAAATGGAAAAACGGGTAAAATCAGAGCAGATAATATGCGCACGGGAGGCAGCGGAAGTGGTAAAAGGAACGGCACGCAGGATAATAGTTGTAAAATCACCCGATCCAAAGGTTTTCGAGGAGGCAATATTCATAGTGCGCGAGGACTATATGCGCTCACCGGGCATAACTCAGACTAAGCTGCTTGACGAGGCGCGTCAGGCGGCAAGCGGTTATATTGGCGGTTTAAGGCTGAGAAAAATGCCGAAAGCCAGAACTGCGCTCATTATTGCAGTATCATCGCTGAGCGGAACGGGTATAGCCTTTGCCGCAATGAAAATATTCGGACTGTGAGCATTAAAGTAAGCCTGCTGTGTGTTTTCCACACGGCAGGCTTTAGTAGTTTTTGCTTGCGTGAAAAAATCAAAAAGTGTATGATATAGGCAGAAAACAGGGGGGATAAGCCATGACACAGAAGGTATTCAGAATAAGCGGAATGCACTGCGCGGCCTGCTCTTCAAGCCTTGAGCGCTTTATGTCAAGGCAAGCGGGAGTGGACTTTGTTTCCGTTAATCTCACAACTGAAAAAATGACCATCAGCTATGACGAGAGTCTTGATGCCGATAAGATATGCGAGCTTGTTTCAAGGCTTAGCTTCAGCGCGGAGGAATATGTTTCCGCAGAGGCAATCGCATATGAAGTGCGCAAGAAAGAGGAAGCAGCGCGCTTAGCTGAGCTTAACAGTATGAAAAAGCGCGTAATTCTGTGCGTATGCTTTGCGCTGCCGCTATTGTATGTCTCAATGGGACATATGATAGGAGCGCCGCTGCCAAAGCTAATAAGCCCCCATCATAATCCGCTTGCATTTGCACTTGTTCAGTTTATTCTTACTCTGCCCATTATCTACGGCGGAAGAAGCTTTTACAAAAACGGCTTCAGCAGCTTAGTCAAGGGTCATCCCAATATGGACACGCTTGTTGCCATCGGCACATTTTCTGCGCTTTTGTACGGCGCATTTGCGCTTATAAGGATTGCTGCGGGGGATACCGCTTATGCCGATAATCTGTTTTTTGAAAGCGCGGCAGTTGTAATAACGCTTGTACTGCTCGGAAAATTCTTAGAAGCGCGCAGCAAAAGGCATACCTCTGATGCAATAAGAGCGCTTACCGAGCTTGCCCCCGAAACGGCAACGGTGACGCGCCACGGTCAGTCGGGGGAGATACCCGTATCCGAGCTGCGCGAGGGCGATGTTGTCAGCGTATTTCCCGGCGGAAGATTTCCCTGCGACGGTGTTGTAACAAGCGGTGTGTCCACTGCAGATATGTCAATGCTGACGGGCGAAAGTCTGCCCGTTACGGTTGAGGTCGGCAGCGAGGTTACGGGCGGCAGCATAAACGGCGAGGGTCTGATAGTATTTACCGCGACAAAGGTCGGCGGTGATACCGCGCTTGCGCAGATAATACGAATGGTCGAGGATGCGCAGGGCAAAAAGGCACCCATTGCAAAAGCGGCCGATAAGGTTGCGGGCGTTTTCGTGCCGATAGTCATGGCAATTGCCGTGATTTCAGCGGCTGTATGGCTGCTTGCAGGTAAGGATATAGAATTTGCGCTAAATGTCTTTGTGTCGGTGCTTGTAGTTGCGTGTCCCTGTTCGTTGGGACTTGCAACGCCTACGGCCATTATGGTCGGCACGGGCAGGGGAGCGGAGCTCGGTGTTCTGTATAAAAGCGGCGAAGCCCTGCAGGCAATGGCCTTTGCCGACACCGTGGTGCTGGATAAAACGGGCACAATTACCGAGGGTAAGCCCGTACTGAAACGAATATATTCAAGCAATATCTCCGAGGACAGACTACTTGCGGTCTGTGCCTCAGCCGAGGCAGGCTCTGAGCACCCCGTTGCAAGAGCAATAATCGAGGCAGCGGAAAAGCGTAAGGTTAAACTTCTTGAATGCAGTAATGTTACGGCAATTCCCGGCCGTGGAATAAGCGCCGTTGTTGACGGCAAGAATGTGCTGATAGGAAACCTCGGCCTTATGCTTGATAAGGGCGTTGATGTAAGCGCTGTAAAAGCTCCTGCTGAGGAGATGGAAAACGAGGGCTGCATGCTGATGCTTGCAGCCATAGACGGAGCCCTTGCGGGCGTTTTCGGAGCAATTGATGCAATCAAGAATGATAGCCCCAAAGCAATTACGGATTTGCATAATTTAGGAATTACCACAATTATGTTAACCGGAGATAATGCAAATGCAGCTGCAGCAATCGCCGAAAAGGCAGGCACCGACGAATGTATTGCAAATGTCCTGCCCGACGGAAAATCCGCGGAAGTTGAGAAGCTTAAAAACGGCGGACACAAGGTGTGTATGGTCGGAGACGGCATCAACGATGCGCCGGCGCTCAGCAGCGCGGATATCGGCGTTTCCGTAGGCAGCGGCACTGATGTTGCGATTGAGTCTGCGGATGTTGTGCTTATGGGCTCATCGCTAAGCTCACTGTCGACGGCAATCAGACTATCTAAGGCAGTAATGCGAAATATCAAGCAGAATTTGTTCTGGGCATTTTTCTACAACAGTATCGGAATACCCTTTGCCGCAGGTGTTGCATACGCCTTCGGAGGTCCGCTACTCAGCCCGATGTTTGCGGGCGCCGCAATGGCGCTTAGCTCAATATCCGTTGTTTCCAACGCATTGAGATTGCGTTCATTCAAATAATTAATTAGTCTAAAAAAGTGCGGAAAACTCCGCACTTTTTTGTTGACAGTTTAGCTACTATGCATTACAATATACTTAACTAACTTGCAAAACAAGGTAGAGGTGATTATATGATACCTTCGCAGATGCTCAAAGGTATACTTGAAGGCTGCATTCTGGCAATCATCAGTAAAAAGAAGAGCTATGGCTATGAGATTTCACTGAAGCTGGAAGGCTACGGTTTTGGAAAGATAACAGAGGGAACGATTTATCCGCTGCTGTTAAGACTTGAGAAAAACGGTTTTGTCAGCACTGAGTATGTGGCCTCTGAGCTTGGCCCAAGGCGCAAGTATTATTCGCTGACGGAAAACGGAAGAAAAGAGCTCATCTCGTTTATGGCAAGCTATTATGAACTTGGTGGGGCAGTTGATAAGCTGCTTGAGGAGGTAAGTGAAAATGAAGACTAAGGCAAAGCTTTTGCGTGATGAGAACAATGCGCGCGAAAAGGCGCTGAATGAAGATGCTAACAAGATATTGACTGACATAGTGGTTTACATAAGATGTGCGAATATCAGTGACTACAGCCAGGAGCTTGTGCGGCGCGATATCACGGAAATGCTCATTGACGGGCAGGAGAGAGGTATGACGGCGGCAGAAGTTATTGGCGATGACTATAAGTTTTTCTGCGATGAGGTAATCGCCGAGATGCCGCAGCTAACACCTTGCCAAAGGGTTCTTACCTCAATAAGAGATGTTCTTCCCGGCGTGTGCATTCTGGCAGCAATATGGCTTGTTTTTTCTGGAATCGGTCAGCTTGCAAAGGGCGGGGACTTACTGCATATTCCTCTTACGGCATCGCAAATGATAACAGCAGTAGGCTTTGTTGCAATTGCTGTGATAATAGTTTCGTACATAACAGAACGGGTTTTTGATGAAAAGCCCATAAGGCTTATTCTTGCATTGGCGGCGGTAATTCTTGTTGCTGCGCTCGCATATATTATCATTCCTAATTCAACAACTGCAGTTCTGATTAATCCGCATATTTTATATGTAGTTGCAGCAATTGCGGTGCTTTATTTAGCGTATGTTATAATTGAAAAAGAATTGGACAAATAAAAAAGCGAGGCAAAGCCTCGCTTTTTTATTTGAATCTTAAATCGTATATTCTTTCGGTTTTGCTGTCCTTCCAAAGAAGCAGAAGTGCAGCAAGACCGATTTGCTTTTCAACAGACTTAATAAGCTCCCATTCGGTGTTATCGCCCTTGCAGTAGTACTCAATTACCCTGCTTTTGTGGCTTTTTATTACCTCTTTTATCATAACCTGCCGTCCTATAAGACTGCACACAAGGCTTACTGAATCTGCTTTGAAGTCTTCAAGAGGCGCTCTATCTGAAAAGCCCATATACTCAGCGTTGCCGTCAATGAACATAAAGACCTCGAAGCAATCGGCGTTGTTGGTTTCGCTGCCCATAAGCATAAGTGACAGACTGTCAACGGTGTCAAAAACTATTTCGTAAAATGCACCGTTGTTCTCGCGCAGCTCGGCGCTGACACCGTCAAGGCGGCTGCATATTCTTTTGTATATATCCTCTGCAAAGCAGCGCAGGCTTTCGCTCTGCTGCATGGCGAGGGCTTCTTCGTTTTCTCTCATGGCAAATAAGTTTACATAATATTAATTAAGCGTATCCGTGTTCAACTCAAAAAGCTTGTTGACGGCATCCTTAAGACGGGC
>JAZUJB010000102.1:0-7952 GCA_045642545.1 Oscillospiraceae bacterium | reverse complement strand
ACCGAGCGCGAGGCTGTAAAGCTTGCAATCGCACAGGCTGAATCCTGCGGCTTTGTTGAATATCAGCGCGGCATGGAGCTTAAGCCCGGCAGCAAAGTCTACCGCAACAACCGCGGCAAGGCACTCATGCTTGCCGTTATGGGCGAAGAGCCGCTTGAAAACGGCTGCGTTATTGCAGGTGCGCATGTTGACGCACCCCGCCTTGACCTTAAGCAGAATCCGATGTACGAGTCCGATGAGCTTGCTTTTTTCAAGACTCATTACTACGGCGGCATCAAGAAATATCAGTGGGTTACCATTCCGCTTGAGCTGCACGGCGTTGTTGCACTCAAAAACGGCGAGCTTGTCGATGTAGTCATCGGTCGCGACCCCGCTGACCCTCAGTTTGTAATCACCGACCTTCTGCCGCATCTCGGCAAGGACCAGATGAAGAAGACCATGGACGAGGGAATAACGGGTGAGGGCCTCAATATTCTTATCGGCAGCGTTCCCTATGCCGACGAGGGCAAGGACAGAGTTAAGCTGAGCGTAATGAGCATTCTCAATGACCGCTACGGCATCGTAGAGGAGGACTTCCTCTCCGCGGAGCTGACTGCAGTTCCCGCATTCGAGGTGCGTGAGATAGGTCTTGACCGCTCACTCATCGGCGGCTACGGCCACGACGACCGCGTCTGTGCATTTGCAGAGCTGCGCGCACTGTTTGATGTTGAGGTTCCCAACAAGACCTGCGTATGCATTCTTGCCGATAAGGAGGAAACCGGCTCCGACGGCGTCAGCGGTATGCAGAGCAGAGCATTTGAATGCTTCATGGAGGACCTCTGTGCAGAGCAGGTCAGCGACATTCGCCGCTGCTTTGAAAACAGCTTCTGTCTTTCCGCCGATGTAACCGCGGCATTTGACCCCAATTACCCCGAGGTATCCGAAAAGCGCAACGATTCCAAGCTCAACTATGGCATGGGCATCTGCAAATTCACCGGCGCACGCGGCAAGGCAGGCACCAGCGATGCATCTGCCGAGGTTGTTGCACACCTGCGCAGACTGTTCGATGAGAACAAGGTCGTGTGGCAGATGAGTGAGCTCGGAAAGGTCGACCAGGGCGGCGGCGGTACAATTGCAAAGTACATGGCAAACCGCAACATCGACACAATCGACGCGGGCGTACCCGTACTGAGCATGCACGCACCGTTTGAGGTCGTTTCCAAGTTCGACTGCTATATGACCTACAAGGGCGTTCTTGCAGCATATAACGAGTAAAAAAGTATTTAATCACCTCTGATTTGGTTATGCTAAGTCAGAGGTGATTTTTTATGGAGGAGATAAAAGAACTCGGCAGTGTTAAGACGGAAAGCAAAAAAGGAGAAATCCACTGCCTTACGATAATCGGTCAGGTCGAGGGGCATCAGATTATGCCCGAGGACACAAAAACAACGAAATACGAGCACATTATGCCGCTGTTAGCCGCGGTTGAGGAGTCCGAGGAGATTAAGGGCCTGCTCATTCTGCTCAATACAGTAGGCGGCGATGTAGAGGCGGGACTCGGCATTGCGGAACTCATTGCAGGTATGAAAAAACCGACAGTTTCGCTAGTCCTCGGCGGCGGTCATTCAATCGGCGTACCGCTTGCGGTTGCGGCAAAACGCAGCTTTATAGCGCCGTCTGCGGCAATGACAATCCACCCTGTACGGCTTAACGGAGTTGTAATCGGTGTGCCGCAGACCTACAACTATTTTGCACGAATTCAGGAGCGCATAGTGGGCTTCGTTACGGGACACTCGAATATCAGCCGCGAAAAATACAACGAGCTGATGATGGCAACCGACGAGATAGCAAACGATGTAGGCAGCGTAATCTACGGCGAGGAGGCGGTGCGCTGCGGTCTGATTGACAGCATCGGCACCCTTTCGGATGCGCTTGACTATCTGCACAGCCAACAAAACGATTAAAAAAGGCGGGATAACCGTCTTTTTTTACTATTGTGCTTTTTTACTTTATATGATATTATATCTAAGTTAGGTATACATAATATCGGAAAACTACGGAGGATTACTCCTTATGACAATTGGCGAAGCCATAATTCTCGGACTTGTTCAGGGTGTCGCGGAATTTCTGCCCATCTCCAGCTCGGGACATCTGGCAATACTTCAGAACTTATTCAATATGTCTGATATCGAAGGCGGTCATATGTTCTTTGATGTGCTTCTGCACTTCGGAACACTGATAGCGATTTGCTTTATGTATTGGACTGATATAAAGGCGATGGTCGTTGAGCTGCTCGAGCTTCTCACGGGAGGAAAGAAGGCAGCGGGCGGTGCAAAAAAGCAGTATCCTGCAGCAAGAATGTTCATTCTCATTGTTGTCGCAACGCTGCCGCTTGCAATTATTCTGCCCGTCAACGATTACATAGATATGCTTTCGCAGTCGACTCTGTTCGTCGGAATTGCGCTTGTGCTCACGGGCTTTATGCTGCTTGTTTCCGATAAGATGGAAAAGGGAAGCAAGACCGAGAAGAATATGCTCGTTAAGGATGCGCTCATTATCGGTCTTTGCCAGTGTGTTGCAACGCTGCCCGGTCTGTCCCGCTCGGGAACAACCATCACCGCGGGTATAGCAACCGGTCAGAACAGAAGCTACGCGGTCAAGTTCTCGCTGCTGATGAGCATCCCCGCAGTGCTCGGAGCAACCCTGCTCGAGCTTGTCAAGGTGTTCAAGGTCGGCATCGATGTTTCGCTTATTCCGGCATACCTGTTCGGTATGATTGCCGCAATGGTATCCGGCGTGCTTTCAATCGGGCTGCTGAAGATGATTGCAAAGCGCACAAGATTCGGCGGCTTTGCCTACTACTGCTGGATAGTCGGCGTTCTTACGATTATTCTTTCCATGATATTCTGATAAAGGCAGGGATTTCTGAGTAATGGCACAGACCAAAACAAAGAAAACAACAAATACGAAAAACAGCAAGAGCACTTCCGCAAAAAAGAGCAGCTCGGCTAAGTCTGCAGCACCGCAGAGCAAGCCCATTCGCCGCGAGGTTTTTGCAGTAGTATCCTTGTTTGCCGCAATGATAGTCGGCATTGCAATGTTCTCTGACGAGGGCATAGTAATCGGCGCAATCGGCGGACTGCTCAAGGGACTGTTCGGCTACGGCTTCTGGGTGTGCGCTCCCGTGTTCATCCTTGTTGCCGTAATTCTGGGCTTCCATCACGGCAGACCGGTTTCATTTAGAACAACATCCGCACTTCTGATTCCGCTGTTTGTCGGCGCACTGCTTGACCTTCTGCTGTCAAGCGTGATTATTGAAAACCTCAGCGGTGTCGGCGAGGTGTTTGCAACACTGTACAAGGGCGGCAACGCAATGGTATGCGGCGGTGTTCTCGGTGGTCTTATCGCATTCGGCTGCCAGAAGGCATTCAGCTTCTACGGCGCGGCAATTATCCTCGTAATTGCATTCGCGTTCTTCACTCTTAGCGCATTCAACATCACAATCCCCAAGCTCATCACATGGATTCGCACCCGCGAGCGTGTGGAGTACGAGCCAGAGCCCGAGCGCGAAAAGCCCGTAAGACCTGCTAAGAAGCAGCCCGTTCAAAGTGAAGAGGAGCTCAACCGCGTAAAGAGTGCAAAGCGCAGAGCAATTGACATTCCCCTTGACGATGAGCCCGTTTTCGAAAAGAAGAAGCCCGACCTCAGCAAGCAGGAAACCGTCAGGGAAGAAAAGACCGAGCCTTCGGGAATTTTCGCAAGAAAGCCCAAGCCCGTTGAGGAAAAGCCCAAGGCTGCTCATACCGAGAATGTAGTTCCCATCACCATTGAAGAGGCAGAAGCGCTTGCCGGAGTAAAGAGCCCCGTCAAGTTCAGCGGCAGCGGCGCAACAGAGGCGGCAGAGATTGCCGACCCGCCCAAGAAGCTTTCTGCAGAAGAGGTTGCAGCCGAAACTGCTGCAATTGCAAACGAGATTGAGCATAAGTCCGGTGACGGCGAGTACGAAAAGCCGCCCATTTATCTGCTGAAGAAGGGCCACGCAACCGCAACAAATGCGGAAGAAGAGCTCAATATGAACCGCGACAGACTCGAAAGCACGATTAAGAGCTTCGGCGTCAACGCAAAAATCGTGGATACCACTCACGGCCCCACGGTTACAAGATACGACCTCGAGCTTGAGCAGGGCGTAAAGCTCAGCCGCCTTACAAATCTTGCAGGCGATATAGCTCTTGCCCTCGGCGTTGTCAGCGTAAGAATTGCGCCTATCCCCGATAAAATCTCCACGGTAGGTATTGAGGTGCCGAACAAGCTTATCAGCACCGTATACCTGCGTGATATCATCGATTCACCCAAGTTCTCAACATCAAAGTCAGACCTGACCTTTGCAATCGGCAAGGACATCGGCGGTGACCCCGTTGTGGGCAACATCTCCAAGCTTCCGCATCTGCTTATTGCAGGTACCACGGGCTCCGGTAAGTCGGTTTGTATGAATTCGCTTATCATCAGCCTGCTGTACAAGTCCAACCCCGAGGATGTCAAGCTGATTATGATTGACCCGAAGATGGTTGAGCTCGGTGTGTACAACGGAATTCCGCATCTGTACATTCCCGTTGTTACCGACCCCAAGGAGGCGGCAGGCGCACTGCAGTGGGCAGTAACCGAAATGCTCAAGCGTTACCGTCTGTTCTCCGAACTGGGCGTAAGAAGCCTTTCCGCTTATAACGAGCACCTCGTTGAAAACGGTCAGCCCAAGATGCCCAATGTAGTCGTTGTCATCGATGAGCTGGCAGACCTGATGCTCGTTGCCTCCAAGGAGGTTGAGGAGAGCATCTGCCGCGTTGCACAGATGGGCCGCGCAGCAGGTATGCACCTTGTTATCGCAACCCAGCGTCCCTCTGCCGATGTCATCACCGGCCTTATGAAGGCAAATATACCGAGTCGCATTGCATTTGCGGTATCGTCCGCAATGGAAAGCCGCATCATCCTCGATAATGCAGGTGCAGAAAAGCTCATCGGTATGGGCGATATGCTGTATGCACCCATCGGCTGCGGCAAGCCCCAGCGAGTGCAGGGCGCATTCGTCAGCGATGAGGAGCGCGAGCAGATTGTCAACTTCATCAAGGATCAGGCAAGCGCAAACTACAGCGAGGATATTATCGCTCAGATTGAAAAGGCTGCCGAGGACAAAAACGCCAACAGTAAGGGCAGCGAAGATTCCACAGCTTCTGCGGGCAAGTCCGATTATGATGAGCTTCTGCCTCAGGCGGTTGATGTCATTTTCGATACAAAGCAGGCATCTGTTTCAATGCTTCAGCGCCGTCTGAAGCTCGGCTACTCAAGAGCGGCACGCATAATTGACCAAATGGAGGAGATGGGCATAATCGGCCCGTTTGAGGGCTCGAAGCCCCGTCAACTGCTTATCACCCGCGAGCAGTGGCTTGAGATGCAGACCACTCAGGGCACCGCCCCGACGGAGGTGCTGCAGACTCAGATGGAGTTTGCTGACGAAATAGACTCAGAAGACTAAAGCAAAAAGGGCGGTTTTCCGCCCTTTTTCAGTAGGTGATTATATGAAAAACGATTACTTCTGCCCCCACATGGAGCTTCGCGATATTAACAACATAAGCATGCTCGGACTTGCGCACATCGGTGACGGCGTTTACGAGCTGCTTACAAGAACAATGCTTTGCTCGGACGGCAATAAAAAGGTTACCGAGCTTCACAAAAAGACCGTTGCAATAGTTAACGCGCCCGCGCAGGCAAAAGCGGCGCAGAGGCTTATGCCGCTGCTGACCGGCGACGAGCTTGCCGTGTATAAGCGCGGACGCAATGCAAAGGTAAACTCCGTGCCGCAGAAGGCGGATATCGGACAGTACCATGCGGCAACCGGCCTTGAGGCACTTTTCGGCTGGCTGTATCTGCAGGGGATGACTGAGCGCATAAACGAGCTGTATGCAGTCTGTGTGGAGGATATCTGATGGCACTTGATGCAATACTGCTCTCGGCACTTGTTAGGGAGCTTGCTCCTAAGCTTGAGGGCGCAAGAATTGATAAGGTGCAGCAGCCCGAGCGTGAGTCGGTGCTTATCTCCGTGCGCAATAACGGCGAGAATATGCGCCTGCTCATAAATGCGGGAGCGGGCAGCGGCAGGATTCAGCTGACCTCGCAGAGCTTTGAAAACCCTGCTGAGCCGCCGATGTTCTGTATGCTTTTGCGCAAATACCTTGTCGGTGCGAGAATTGAAAAGCTCATACAACCCAACTGGGAACGCCTGCTTTTGGTTGACATAATATCGCACAACGAGCTTGGCGACAGCATAAATCTCAAGCTTGCGGTTGAGCTGATGGGCAGAAGCTCAAATCTCGTGCTCATAGGCGATGACGGCAGAATAGTCGACTGTCTGCGCCGTATGGACTACGGCGGCGATGCCGAGCGCAGAATGCTGCCCGGTATGATTTACAGACTACCGCCTCAGCAGAAAAAGCCGCTTATATTTGACTGTGACAGTGAGCAGATTAAGACGGCGCTTATAGGCTCCGATGACGGAAAGCCGCTCGATAAGCGCCTGCTTGACAGCTTTTCGGGACTTTCACCGCTTGTGTGCAGAGAACTTGCACACCGCAGCTTTAATGATATTGACTGCCTTCCCGATGCTCTTGAGGCGTTCTTGGATACGGTAAGGGCAGGGGAGCTTGCGCCGACTCTGCTTATGCAGGACGGAAAGCCCAAGGAATTTTCGTTTATGCAGCTGAAGCAGTACGGCACGGAGTATGAGCAGCATACCGCTGAGAGCTTTTCGGAGCTTCTCGATGCCTACTACTCAAAGCGCGAGCTGCTTGAGCGCCGTCGCCGCAGATCAAAGGAGCTGAGCCACAGCGTAAAGACCGCACGCGACCGCATTGCACGCAAGCTTGCATCTCAGCGCGAGGAGCTTAAGCGCACCTTCGGCAGAGATGAAATCCGCAAAAACGCGGAGCTTCTGACCGCAAATATGTACCGCATTAAAAAAGGTATGCGTACTGTTGAGGTCGAGGACTATTACACTGACGGCTGCCCGACGGTTGAGATTAAGCTTGACGAGCTTAAAACACCGCAGCAGAATGCCGCGGCTATGTTCAAGGAGTATAACAAGCTTAAAACCGCGGAAATGCACCTGACTGCACTGATTGCTGAGGGTGAAAAGCAGCTTGACTATCTCAACAGTGTGCTTGATGAGGTCGAGCGCGCCGAATCGGAGCGCGACCTTGCTGAAATCCGCCGCGAGCTTACCGAAACGGGATATATCAAAAAGCAGAAGGGTGCAAAGCCCGATAAGGTCAAAAAGCAGGGCCCGATGCGCTTCGTTTCCTCGGACGGCTTTGAAATTCTCGTGGGCCGCAGCAACAGTCAGAATGACGAGCTTACAACAAAAACCGCGCGCCGCACAGATATCTGGCTGCACACGAAATCGGTGCACGGCAGCCATGTCATAATAAGCTGCGACGGACTTGAGCCTCCCAAAAGCACGATTGCGGAGGCAGCGTCAATTGCCGCGTATTACTCGCAGGGCAGAGAGGGCGGCAAAACCGCCGTTGACTACACAATGGTGCGCTTTGTAAAGAAGCCATCGGGCGCAATGCCCGGTATGGTAATCTACACCGATTACAATACAATAATGGCGCAGGCAGATGAGGCACTGTGCGAAAAGCTGAAAAAATAAAACGGAAGGTCTTTGACCTTCCGTTTTTCGCTATTATAAATCAGTCTACATATATATTTGATTCCGCATACAGAGCCGCCTTGCCGGCAAGCACGATGCGGTCACCGTTAACCTTGGTGTAGAGCACACCGCCGCGGCGAGAGGCCTGATAAGCAACAAGCTCGTTCATACCGAGCTTTTCAGCCCAATAGGGGATGATGTGGCAATGACCGGAGCCGCATACGGGGTCCTCGTTTACATTGCACTTCGGAGCAAAGCTGCGCGAAACGCAGTC
>JAZUJB010000101.1:0-9630 GCA_045642545.1 Oscillospiraceae bacterium | reverse complement strand
AAGTTCTATGACGGCATCATCTTCCACCGTGTAATCCGCGGCTTCATGATTCAGGGCGGCGACCCCCAGGGCATCGGCATCGGAGGCCCCGGCTACAGCATCAAGGGCGAGTTCGCAATGAACGGCGTAAAGAACGACCTCAAGCACACCCGCGGCGTACTTTCTATGGCACGCTCCATGGCACCTAACTCCGCAGGCAGCCAGTTCTTCATTATGCATGAGGATGCACCCCATCTCGACGGTCAGTATGCAGCATTCGGCAAGGTTATCGAGGGTATCGAGGTTGTTGACAAGATTGCAAAGTGCATGACCGGCCGCAACGATAAGCCCATCCACAGACAGGCAATGAAGAAGGTTACCGTTAACACCTTCGGCGTTGAGTATCCCGAGCCCGTCAAGGCATAATTTTTGAGCTTTTTCTCGGTGCAAGCCCGAGCGTTCTGGTTTGCACCGAGGATAGAATAATGCAGTTCTTGATTGTATAGTATTACCGATCGGGACACCGCAAAACTAATGCAAAATCTTATTGCGCGAATGGAAACGCCCGATTAGTACAATGTCACCGGTTGGGACACCGCATAACAAATCGCAGAGTCTTATTCAGCGAATGGAAACGCCCGATTAGTACAATGTCACCGGTCGGGACACCACAAAACAAATCGCAAAATCTTATTGCGCGAATGGAAACACCTGATTAGTACAATGTCACCGGTCGGGATACCGCAATAACGAATAGCACAATCCATAATCGAAACTAAAATGGGGATGTACCGGTTTCGACGGGGATGTGGAGGCAGGAATAGCGAGCAGATGCGCCTAACATCTTTAAAATGGGCATCTTATAAATTAAAGAACAACAATAACACTGTTCTTCTCGCAGCTTAATTAGCGAGCGTTCTGCTCCGGAGGACCACGGCCGGAGACAGAGCGTCGATTAGTGGTGAACATGAGTGCGCAAAGCTTTGAGCGCACCATGCATAATGAAGCTACCGAGTCTGTGAGCATGCTGGCCTGCGCACAGGTAAGGGAATGTAAATGACCATCTGCGCTCGGAGAGGTTCCTGTTAAAGCGTTTTCGGACGGGGGTTCAACTCCCCCCATCTCCACCAAAAAACCGCGTTTTTGTCTGTCGCGACAATAGCGCGGTTTTTATATATCAGCAAAAGCAAAGACGGCAGCAAGATAATTCTTGCTGCCGTCTTTTATAATTGTTTTATAACTGCGTGAGTTTCGGAACTCAGCCCTTAACGAACTCGTTAACCTCGCCGTCAAAGGTCCAGACCATAGTGCCGTCGTCGTTGATAACAGCGCTGCCTTCGCTGTCCTCGGAAATGATGGTCTTGGTCTCTTTGCCGCTATCATCGGCCTCGATAACGCCCTTGAAGCCGTTGTCAAACTTTACAATGCCCTGCTCGGTCTCGTAGCCTGCAAACTGCCATACATAAGTCTTGGTTGCGGACTCTGCCCAATTGACATCGAAGCAAACAGTGCCGTCGTCGCTGACGGTAACTACCATCTTACCTCGGCCGGCAAGCTTTTCGTGCCAGTTGCCGTCAAAAGAAACCTTTGCAGACTCGTTATTATTACCGTCATCCTTAGAAGAGTCGTTGGGAGTAACATTTTCGGTTACCTCGGGAGTTTCTGCGGGGTCGGTATCCGGAGTGTTGTTGTCAGTGCCGCATGCGCACAGTACAGCTACCAGCATGCAAACGCAAAGCAGCATGGCAAAAGTCTTTCTCATATTTTATCCTCCAAAATTTTTATACGCAAAAAATGCATCGTTATTATGCACTCCGTCCCGAAACTTGTCTATATTTGTTCTGGAATTTTGTAAAAACTGTGAATTTGGCATATTTACTGTCTGCATGGATGAGTAATTCGAAGGGAATATATACTATTTGACATGACGCATTGACAATTAATAATAAATTATCTAAACTGTCAGCAAGAAGAAAAATCCTGAGGTGGAAGATGAAACAAAAAAACAGCGCATTCAGAGCGTTTTCAATACTAAGCAGCATATTCATCGCTCTGATGCTCACCGTGTTTCTGTTCTGGTTTGATTCAACGGGATACGCCGCCATAACTGAAGCAAAGCTTACTGTGTTCAAGGCACTCTGCGGCGGCTATGTGATACTTTCGATTTTACTTATTCCGTCATGTCTTGTAACCGGGCTGATGAAAACGGCAGACCTTAAACGATATATAAAGGAAAGCACATGGACTCAGCGCTTGGTGCTTGTTTATATGCTTCTCACTGTATTGTCATCGCTGCTGTCCCCGTACAGAAGCGAAACATGGCAGGGTGTTTCGCGCTATGAGGGCACAATAACAATATGCATGTACTGTCTTTGCTTCGTATTTCTGTCGAGCTTCGGCAAGGCGGAAAAATGGATGGCTTACCTCCTTGGCGCATCACTGTCGGTATTTTGCGTAATTGGCATAATACAGTTGTACGGCGGCAACCCGTTTGACCTGTTTCCCGAGGGACTTAACTATTTCGGTGCAGGTGTCGACTACACGGGCGCATACCTCGGCACAATCGGTAATACCGACCTTGTTGCGGCATTCCTCTGTGTTGCAATCGCGGTTTTGTGGGTTGCGCTTGTTCGGATGAACGACAAGCTGAGCTTTGCGCTTATTATCCCCATAGCGCTGTCATTGTTCGTGCTTGCGAAGATGGATGTTATGGCTGGCATTCTCGGCGTGTTCGGCGGCGCAGTGCTTTCACTGCCGGTTGTACTGCCCGTATCCGACAAGGCGAAAAAGGTAATTGCAATTGTAATAGCGCTTGTTATTGTTTTCAGCTTAGCATTTCTGTTCATTGTCGATATTGATATCGGAATGCTTCACGAGGCGCATGAGCTTCTGCACGGCAGGGTAGACGAAACCTTCGGCTCGGGCCGAATTCATATATGGAAGAGCGTGCTTGAAAGAATACCCGACAACATTCTGTTCGGCACGGGGCCCGATACGATGAGCTATGCTGAAATTGAGGCATTTTCACGATACGACGAAATTAAAAATGTCGAAATCGTTGCTGAGATTGATACCGCGCATAACGAGTATCTGAATGTGCTTTACCACCAGGGTATTTTTGCCCTGCTTGCATATCTTGCAGCCCTTGTGTTTGCTGCAAAGACATGGATTAGTAAAGGCGGCAGAAAAACTGAGAGCGCAGCGTTAGGCGCTGCGGTGCTGTGCTATTGCATACAGGCATTCTTCGGAATAAGTATGTTCCTCACCGCTCCGTTTTTCTGGATATCCTTAGGCTTGCTTGACAGCAGCTGCAGAGAGAAAACAAAATAAGAAATTGCCTGCGATGCGGCTTCACATCGCAGGCAATATTTTTATGCTCTTACAAGCCTTGCGGCAAAATCGTAAGTCCTTTCTCGAGCGGGAGGAGTAGGGTAGGCGAGCACAAGTGTGCGCCCGTTGTATGTATAAATGTCGGCCTCAAAATTCTGCCAATGCGGTATATCTGAGCCGACAAATGCCGTTTCAAGCTCGCGGCTGATTTCGTCATTCGAATGGCACTCGCCGTCTAAAATAAGTGCGAGAGCCTCGTTTGATACGGTTTTGGATAACATAATATTCTTCTCCCGATTCTTAATAATTTACATAATGGTAACGAAATGAAATCAAAGCAAAAAACAGCTCGAAAAATTTCGTTTACAAATCAGATTTTATCGAAAATTTTTTTATATTTCCATACAAAAAATATGGAAATGCAGTAATAATAATGCTATACTTATAACACATTATGTAAAGTGAATAATTATTTTTCCCGAGGCGTATTATGGACTTTTCCGAGAAGAAAATAGATGGTGAGCTCAAGTACAAGGGCGTAATAGTAAATGTTACCCTTGACCGCGCTGAGCTGTGCGACGGACGCATAGTAAAACGCGAGGTTGTTGAGCATCCGGGCGGCGTTACCGTACTGCCGATTGACGACGAGGGCTATTGCTACTGCGTGCGTCAGTACCGCTATCCTTTTCAGAAAATGATGCTTGAAGCGCCTGCCGGTAAGCTTGAATACGGCGAGGACCACTATGAGTGTGCCGTGCGCGAGCTTTCCGAAGAAACGGGATTTTCGGCAGATAGACTAATTTACCTCGGACCGAACTGCACTTCACCCGGTTTTTCAACAGAGGTTCTGCACATTTATCTTGCACTCGGACTTCACGCAGGTGAGAGCCACCCTGATGACGGGGAGTTCTTGAGCACTGAGAAGCACCACATTGACGAGCTCGTCGATATGGTCATGAGCGGCGATATTGATGACGGAAAAACCATAATTGCGGTGCTCAAGGCGAAGCGAATTCTTGACGCTGAAAAATAGTTACGATTTGTTTACAATTACTAATTGCTATCATTGATACCCTGTGCTATAATTACAAACCGATGCGCATTGGCGTGTCACCGGAAAGGTGTACCATATGGAAAAGTATGTTATAAAAGGCGGAAACGCCCTTCGTGGCGAGGTTGAAATAAACGGAGCTAAGAATGCAGCTGTTGCAATAATTCCCGCAGCACTTATGGTTGACGGTATCTGCCGCATAGAGAATATGCCTCAGATTAGCGATACCGATATGCTTCTTACAATCCTTACCCACCTCGGTGCAGAAGTAAAGCTTATAAATCATTCAACAATTGAAATAGACAGCCGCAATGTAAAGTTCTGTGACGCACCCTTTGACCTTATGCGTAAGATTCGCGCATCCTACTATCTCATCGGTGCAATGCTCGGCCGTTTCGGCAGCGCAAAGACAACTATGCCCGGCGGCTGCAACTTCGGTGTAAGACCCATTGATCAGCACATCAAGGGCATGACCGCACTCGGTGCCGATGTCGATGTCAAGAACGGCTTCGTATACGCCGAAGCACCCGATGGCAGACTCCACGGTGCAAAGATTTATCTCGATAAGGTCTCTGTCGGCGCAACAATGAACATCATTCTTGCAGCAACGCTGGCAACCGGTCGTACAATTATCGAGAATGCAGCACGCGAGCCTCATATTGTTGACCTTGCAAACTTCCTCAACTCCATGGGCGCTGATGTCCGCGGAGCAGGTACTGATACAAACAAGATAAACGGTGTTGAAAAGCTCCACGGCGGCAGCTACACCATCATTCCCGACCAGATTGAGGCAGGCACCTACATGGTAGCCGCAGCAGCAACCGGCGGTGAGGTCCTTGTTAAGAATGTAATTCCCAAGCACCTTGACTGCATCTCCGCAAAGCTGCGCGAGACCGGCACAATCGTTCAGGAGTATGAGGATTCCGTACTTGTAAAGGGCAACGGTCATCTTCGCAAAGCAAATGTAAAGACTCTGCCTTATCCCGGCTTCCCGACCGATATGCAGCCTCAGATGGGCACTCTGCTTTGCCTTGCAAACGGCACCTCCGTTATCACCGAGGGTATTTACGATAACCGCTTCAAGTATGTCAACGAGCTTCGCAAGATGGGCGCTGATATTCAGGTTGACGGACGCATCGCAATATTCGAGGGCAGTGCAAAGCTGACGGGCGCACCCGTAATGGCATGCGACCTCAGAGCAGGCGCAGCAATGGTTATTGCAGGTCTGTGTGCAAGCGGTACTACCGAAATTGAGGATATCCACTTCATCGAGCGTGGATACGAAAACTTTGTAGGCAAGCTTCGCGCACTCGGCGCGGACATCTCAATCGTCGAATTCCCCGACGAGCCTGAAGTACACGAAAAGGTAATTTCAATAGGATAAAATATGCGTATTGTAACTTTTGCCAGCGGCTCAACTGGAAATTGCAGCCTTATAACAGACGGCAGAACGAACATACTTATAGATGCGGGTATTTCCATGCGCAGGACGGTTTCCGCCCTGAAGGAGCTTGGACTTACTCCGCAGGATTTGTGCGGAGTGCTCATTACACATGAGCACTCCGATCACATTTCCGGACTTTCAATGCTTGTAAAGCATTACGGTCTTAATGTGTTCGCTCCGCAGGCACTGTGTGAGGTTTTGCGCTCCGAGAAGCCCGAACTAAATGAAAAACTCAATTACATACCCGAAAACGAATATTTTGATATGCAGGGGATTGCTGTAAAGGCATTCCGCACACCGCACGACTCAAAGTACAGCGCAGGCTATCGCTTTGAGGGCAGCGCAATAATTGCCTATGCTACCGACACGGGCAGCATAACGCAGGAGCTTGTAAACGGCCTTGAGGGCGCGGATTTGGCTCTTATCGAGGCTAATCACGATATCGAAATGCTGCGAAACGGCCCGTATCCGTATTTTCTCAAGCGCAGAATACTGTCCGAGCGAGGCCATCTGTCAAATATTGACTGTGGAAAACTTGCCGCGCATCTTGCAAAAACGGGAACAAAGGATATAATAATAGGGCACTTGAGCCGTGAGAATAACACACCCGAGCTTGCACTTAAAACGGTGAAAGAGGCACTTTTCGGTGTCAAAACGCGTGTTTTTGCGGCTCCGATGAATAATTTGCTTGAAGTTACGGCAGAAGAGAGGGTACAATGCTGAATATAAAGCTTATATGCGTGGGCAGACTGCGCGAAAAGTTCTATATTGAGGCCTTTAATGAGTATGCCCGCAGACTCGGCGCATATTGCAAATTCGAATGCGTTGAGCTTAACGAGATTAAGCTCGGCGATAATCCGTCGGATAAGGAAATTTCCAATGCATTGCTGAAGGAGTCGGCGGATATAGAAAAGGCAATTCCCAAGGATGCATATGTCATTGCGATGTGTGTAGGTGCAAAGCAGCTTAAAAGCGAGCAGCTTGCAGAGAAAATCAGCAGCCTTGCTCTGTCGGGCCGTGGAAAGATATGCTTTATCATAGGCGGCTCGTTCGGTATGGCTGAAAGCGTGAAGCAGCGCGCTGATATGAGGCTCGGTATGAGCGAAATGACTTTCCCGCACCACCTTGCAAGAGTAATGCTTGCAGAGCAGATTTACAGAAGCTTTAAGATAAATGAAGGCTCCCGTTATCATAAATGAGCAGAAAGGTTATATTATGGAAGAGAAAATAAAGCTCGAATGGGGCAGAAGAATTACCGGAGAACTGTTGAAGCGCTGGCCGAAGGATGAAAACGGCGAGCTGATTGAACCGGTTTTCCTTACCCATTGTGCGAGCATTGATATGAGCGATGAGATGCTTGTAAACCTTCTCGAAGCATATGAAATACCCTGTGTAAGACAATACCCGAATGACGGCGATTTCGGCAGACTTGTTCTGGGAATGAGCGGCACGGGTGTTGACATATATGTACCTATTACAATGTATGAGGACGCTGTCAATTTGAGCGAAGGGAGCGCTGAATATGAGGAATTATAAGGATGAATATCAGCTTTGGCTTGACAGTCCTGCACTCAGTGAGCAGGAGTGGGCAGAGCTCAACGCAATAGCAGAAGACGAAAAGGAAATCGAAAGCCGCTTTTTTGCACCGCTTGAGTTCGGCACTGCCGGTCTTCGCGGCACAATGAAGCTTGGTCTGCATCAGATGAATGTCCATGTAATCCGCCACGCAACTCAGGCCTTTGCAAATGTAATCAAGGCCGAGGGCAAAGAGGCTATGGAAAAGGGCATTGCAATCTGCTTCGACTGCCGCAATAACAGTGATGTGTTTGCCCGCGAGGCAGCCTGCGTAATGGCGGCAAACGGCATTCATGTACGCATTTTCGATGCACTGCGCCCCACACCAGAGCTTAGCTTTGCTGTCAGATATTACGGCACAACCGCAGGCCTCAACATCACCGCAAGCCACAATCCCAAGGAATATAACGGCTATAAGGTGTATTGGTCTGACGGTGCTCAGCTTCCGCCTCAGCACGCTGCGGCAATTGCCGAGCAGATGAGCAAAATCGATATCTTCCGCGATTTTGTGTCCTGCGACTTTGACGAGGCACTTGCAGACGGCCGCATCGAGCTTATAGGTGCGGAAACCGACGAGGAATATCTGAAGTGCGTGCTCGGTCAGGCAATCAACAAGGCTGTTGTTGCAAAGGTTGCTGACAAGCTGAAGATTGTTTACACTCCGTTCCACGGCGCAGGCCATAAGCTTGTACCCGAGGCACTCAAACGCCTTGGAATTACACAGCTTTTCCCCGTTACCGAGCAGATGGTGCTCGACGGCAATTTCCCCACGGTAGATAGCCCCAACCCCGAAAATCCCGAGGGCTTCTATCTTGCAATTGACCTTGCAAAGAAGGTCGGCAGCGACCTTATAATCGGCACTGACCCCGACTCCGACCGCATCGGTGTTATGGTGCGCGATGGTGATGAGTACACATCAATTACCGGCAATCAGCTCGGTGTGCTGCTGCTTGACTATGTCATTACCGCGCGCAAGGCTGCCGGAACTCTGCCCGAGAATGCAGGCGCAGTCAAGAGCATCGTAACCACCGAAATGGCAAAGGCCGTTGCCGAGAGTAACGGCGTTCACTTTGAGGATACCTTCACGGGCTTTAAGTTTATGGCTGAGCGCGTTGCCGAATGGGAAAAGGCAGGCAGCTATGAATATATCTTCGCTTATGAAGAGAGCTACGGCTATATGATGGGCGACTATGTCCGCGATAAGGACGCAGTCACCGCATCTATGATGGTTGCCGAGATGGCTGCATATTACTTTGACAAGGGTATGAATCTCAAGCAGGCAATGGAGAGCCTGTACGAGAAATACGGCAGATATTCCGAAATGACTCTCAATCTCGTAATGCCCGGTCTTGACGGCCTGCAGAAGATGAAGAAGCTGATGGAAGAGCTTCGCAGCAATCCTCTTAAGGAGGTTGCAGGAACTGCGGTTTTCCGCATCAGAGACTACTCAGACGGCAGCTTAATCGTTCCCGAGCTCGGTGTTGTCGGTGAAACTTCACTCAAGGGCTCAAATGTTCTGTACTTTGAGCTTGCCGACGGAACCTCATTCATCGTTCGCCCCTCCGGCACAGAGCCCAAAATCAAGATTTATATTCTTGCAAAGGGCGAGAACAAGGCCGAGTGCGACGAAAAAATTAAGAAATATACCGAATTTGCACAGAGTCTAAAGAAATGAAAGAGCTTTTTGAAATATTTTGGGTTGCATTTCGCGTCGGAATTATGACCTTCGGCGGCGGCTATGCGATGCTTCCGATACTTCAGCGCGAGGTGGTTGAAGTGCGCGGCTGGGTAACGGAGGAAGAGGTGCTTGACTATTACGCAATCGGACAGTGTCTGCCCGGAATAATAATGGTCAATACAATGATTTTCATCGGACAAAAGCGCAAGGGCAGCCTCGGCGGAATTGTTGCGGCACTCGGAACGGTATTTCCTGCGCTGATTATCATCACGGTAATCGCAGCGCTGCTTACCAATTTTGCCGATGTACCTGCAGTCAAGCACGCCTTTGCAGGCATAAGAGTGTGCGTGTGCGTGCTCATATTCAATGCTGTTGTCAAGCTTTGGGAAAGCTCGATTATTGACCGTAAATGCTTCGTGATTTTCATCGCGGTGGCCGTTTTGTCGCTCGTAACCGATATTACCCCCGTGCTTTTTGTCATTGTGTCAGCAATTGCGGGCATTGCAATCAACTGTCTGGGGGTGAAGAATAAATGATGGTTCTTCGCCTTTGGTGGGAGTTTTTCAAAATAGG
>JAZUJB010000100.1:0-2336 GCA_045642545.1 Oscillospiraceae bacterium | reverse complement strand
TGTTGCAGGCGTAAGGACCGGGCAGCTTGCTTACAGCTATGTGTCGGGATATTCAAGGAGCTTCAGCTTCGGCGCAGCTTTGGCTGTCTGGATTGCCGGTGCAATTACCTCGTATCTGTCCTGCCTCGGCCTTGCCGCGCTAGGTGATATTGCAGTCAATCTGAAAGAAATCAATGGAAAATTAAAGTAATGAAAAAGCACTCTGATGGGCGTCGCATCGTCCAAAAAGAGTGCTTTTTGTTATGGCATTTGCCAATGTGATTTCATCATTTGCTATTAATATAGCGCAGCTTCAGCAGGTTAAGAGCTCCGACTCCGATAAGAACTGAGAGAAACAACAGAATTGAGGCAATTATCATTATGTATGTGTCCTGCGACTGCCCTGCGAGGATAAACGGTGCAAGCAATACTCCGAGAGCGGAAAAAATCATGCTGCCTGCCGATGTACCGACTGCATTCTTCTTTGAATAATTATCCTTTTCAATATTTCTGTGTATTACGGAGAGCATAGCTGTCATTGAGGCAGCTAATATTCCAAGCAATACAAGCAAAAGCAACAGGTTTTCGCCTTTGCTGACGGTGTAGGTTCGGTACGAGAGCAAATTCAGCGTCAGCGAAATTGCAAGATAGAAAACTCCGTCTGCGATGAAGCGCTGCTGCATTGCGCCCTTATTTTTTCTGCCGTTATTGATAAGAACAGCAACAGCTGCGAAGAATATCAGCGCACCGACACATATCCACGCATATGAAAGCCCACCGACATTGCCGCAGACCGCGCAGGATATCAGCAGCCATATTGTGCGCTTCACGCACTGCCTGCGACTGTACGGAATGTAGTTGTAGTTAATGAAATTTTCGATGCTTGTCTGGTCAGAAGTCATTGCATTTTCTCGCTCGTTTTTCGGTGTAGCTTATGTGCAACTGAATAAAAACTGTCCCACCGCTGCACCGATAGGTTGATGGTCAGCCTTAACAATGGTATGCAGTATACGGTCGGGCAACCGCAGTGCAGATTATGGCTTGCGGTGCAACGGACAAGCTGTGCCTCACGGCACGCACTCACCGGTCGCGTTATGGCAGTAAAGCATTGCGAAAGCGTTGCAACGGACAAAAAGCGCCTCCCGGCGCCTCACCGATTGGTTGATTGTCAGACTTAACTTTAGCAGGCACTCACCGGTCGGGTTAAGGTAGTAACGATTACGGCTTGCGTTGCTCCGAATAAGAAGCGGCTCCCGCCGCATACCAATACGAATTCATCTTGTACAGATAAGTTCTTGCGCCCTTGGGCATCTGCGTGATGGCGTTATATACATTATAAAAATCGCCTGCGCCTGCGGTCAATGAAAGTGCGCCGAAGATGCCGAGCCACGCATACTGCGGCATAATGAGTGCGACAACAAACGGAGCAAGTCCGAACACAAAATTCGGCAGCAGCGACATAAACACAAATCTGCCCTTGGACATATCCTCGGGACCTACCACAAACAGCATACCCTGCGCGAGGTTGGTGTAAAGATACACATCGCCCTTGAAATTGATTGCGTGCAGAAGCTCGTGCGGCAGCATCGCGACTACGAACAGAAGCATACCGATAAGCCAGTGCTTAGAGGGCGGATTACCGCAGCGGTACAGCAGCGCCGTGAACAGAAAAGCGAGCAGGACAAGCGAAATGCCGCTCGTCTTTTTTGCAAGCTCGGTTGTGTTTTCGGGCTCATCGAATTTTACCGCACCGTCTTTATGCTCTCCGTGCGGAAGAGAGTTCGGGTCTAAGTTGTATTTACCCATATAATGAAGCTTCATATTATCACCGCATACATATTATCACACAATTAACAATGGTTGCAATAATCGGTATATAATTATATAATCAAGCTAATCACAAGAATTTGGAGGCTGTTATGACTAATAGTCAGAATCTGAATCTCACCATGCTGTGCGACTACTACGAGCTCACCATGGGCAACGGCTACTTTGACCACAAGATGACCGACAAAATCACCTACTTCGATGTGTTTTACCGCCAGAATCCCGATATGGGCGGTTTCGCAATCGCGGCAGGTCTTGAGCAGATAATCGACTACATTCAGAACCTGCATTTTGACGCAGAGGACATTGAATATCTGCGTTCACGCAAGATGTTCTCCGAGGAATTCCTCGAGTACCTCAAAAACTTCAAGTTCGAGGGCGATATATGGGCAGTACCCGAGGGCACTCCCATTTTCCCGCGCGAGCCTATTATGGTCGTGCGCGCACCGTCAATTCAGGCGCAGCTCATCGAAACCTATGTGCTGCTTGAAATGAACCATCAGAGCCTCGTTGCCACCAAGGCAAACCGC
>JAZUJB010000099.1:0-30637 GCA_045642545.1 Oscillospiraceae bacterium | reverse complement strand
CAGGATTAATACTCAACATTGACCGAAGTCAAAGTAGTTGATAAATTAAATAACTTCCGATGCCCTTAGGCATCGGAAGTTTATTATATACGAATTACTCCATATATGTCAACATTTTTTTACGCTCTTTTCAAATCCTCGCCGCGGATATACTTTCCGAGGGGCTTAATGATAATTGCGGCTACTACGAGGCACAGCAGCATATCGATGAGCATGAAGCTGCCGTTATAAAGTGCGGAATAGAACCAGGGTGTTGTCATGGTCATACCGAAGAATTCAGGAGGCATGTATTCCGCCCATACCGTGGCGCCAACCACATAATGAACAAGGAAGCGGGCAATACTGCCGACTGCTGTTCCGATGAAAAGGCCGTTTTTCATATTGTGGAAAAGACCTGCCACACCGAGAACGGAGAATGCGATGATGTAGTCTCCCAGCATGCTTTGCCAGCCCCAGGCATATGCGCCGTCAAGAAGAAGCTGAAGTACGCTGAAAACCATACTTGCCAGCATACCGGGACCGAAGCCCCAACGGGCGCAGTAAATGAAAATGGGCAGCATGCTCAGGGTGATGGAACCGCCCTGGGGCAGCTCAAACAGCTTGAGATAACCGATTGCCTGTGCCAGCGCAACAAACAGTGCGCCCTCGCACAAGGCTCTTAGCTTGAGATGGGATTTGCTCTGATTCATAATAATCCTCCTTAAAGAAAAACCGTGCTGCCAAGCAGCACGGTCATAGAAAACGATATGTCAGTATTTTCGTTTCCTACGCCGGCATTACCCGGATCAGGTTCATGGGTTTCGGAAATTCAATTATCTCCGTCTCAGCCGAGAAAACTCAGCCCCCCTGTTTACTTGCTCATAAATCTTAGCTTAAATGCCCCGATTTGTCAATGTTTATGTACAAATTCACCGAAAAATCTCTGTTTCGGCAGGTAAGTCATAAGCGGCAGACCCACTATGAACATAACACCGAGCTCACCGAGTGCGACCTGTCCTGCATAAATCAGGAACGCGCCGACTGCCTTGAACGGATTAAGTCCCGCAAGCGCAATTGTAAGCGTTGCACCGACAACAACCGCATTCCATATAACCGGCATAAAGCAGGCTGCGACCTTGCTTTGCATTGAGCTTCTGCCCTTTCTGCCGCAGGCGGCAACGCACAGGCAGGCGATGAGTGTTGCAAGCGAGCCGAACACAACATCGAGTATTCCCGCTGCGCTCACGAGATTTGCCAGCACGCAGCCGAAGAACAGCCCCCACGCGGTATAGGGCATAAAATACGGCAGTATGCACAGCGCCTCGGACACGCGAAACTGCAGCGGCCCGTAGCTTATGGGCGCAAGCACCATTGTGAGCACCGCGTACAGAGCGCCGATTACGGCAGCTGTTATTAGCTTTTGCGTTTTAATGTTCAATACTATTCCCCTGATTGGCCAGCGAAAATACGCAGCCGCAGTATTCCTGACGGTAGAGATTATATTTCTCGGAAAGAATGATGGAGCGGTGGTTGCCCTCGCGCTTTCTGAATTCCGACGGAAGCCACTTTACACCGTATTTTGCGGCAGCCTCGCGGCCTATCGCGTTTATCACCACCGCGTCCTTGCGCGAGGACACGGTAAGCGTTGTGCAAATCCATTCAAAGCCGCGCTCAGCGGCGATACGCGCGGTTTCCTCAAGCCGTATCCTGAAGCACTCGACGCATCTTGCGCCCTCCTCGGGCTCATTCTCAAGGCCCTTTATACGGCTGAAATAGTCCTCGCTGCGCCACGGCAGAGCGAGAAGCTGAGCCTCCACTCCGTCGGCGGCAATTGCATCGATAAGCTGCTTTTGCGTATCCAAGCGCTTATCAAATTCAGCCTCGGGGTAAAGATTCGGATTATACCACAGCACCGTTACGGTGAAATACTTTGACAGCAGCTCAAGCACCGAGCTTGAGCACGGTCCGCAGCAGCTGTGCAGGAGTATTGACGGCTTTGTGTCGCCAAATTCCGCAACCGTCTTATCAAATTTTCTGAAGAAATTTTCTCTGTTCATAGCTCAATATTATATTGATATATTCCGCAATGTCAACCGCGCTTGCCTTTTATCATTATATGGTATAATATATTATCAATAATTTTTTCGGGAGTATTGTTATGACGGTTTTGGTTACAGGCGGAATGGGTTATATCGGCAGCCACACCTGCGTTGAGCTTCTCGAGCAGGGTATGGATGTTGTCATTATCGATAACCTCGTAAACAGCAGTGCCGAGGCGGGAAAGCGCATCGAAAAAATCACCGGCAGAAGCATTACCTTCTACGAGGCTGATGTGCGTGACCGTGAAAAGCTCGATGAAATTTTTACGAAGCACGATATCGACTGCGTTATCCACTTTGCAGGTCTCAAGGCAGTCGGCGAGTCTGTCGAGATGCCGCTTGAGTATTACGACAACAACCTCGGCTCAACCATTACTCTGTGCGAGGCAATGCGCGAGCATAAGGTTAATAAGATAATCTTCTCCTCCTCCGCAACCGTGTATTCGGGCGACAACGAGATGCCGCTTTACGAAACCTCAAAAACCGGCAGCTGCACCAATCCCTACGGCTGGACAAAATATATGTGCGAGCAGATACTGCGCGACTATGTCAAGGCAGACCCCGAATGGTCGGTTGTACTGCTGCGCTACTTCAACCCCGTCGGCGCACATCCCAGCGGCCTTATAGGTGAGGACCCCAAGGGCATTCCCAACAACCTTATGCCGTATATCTCACAGACCGCAATCGGCAGATTTGAGTATCTGCGCGTATTCGGCGGCGATTACGACACCCACGACGGCACGGGCGTGCGCGACTACATCCATGTCGTTGACCTCGCACGCGGTCATGTTGCGGCGATTGCATATATGGAAGAGCACAAGGGTGAATCGGTGTTCAATCTCGGCACGGGCACAGGCTACAGTGTGCTTGATATGGTGCACGCCTTTGAAACCGCAAACAAGCTGAAGGTGCCGTACAAAATCGTAGGCCGCCGCGCAGGCGACCTTGCAATCTGCTACTGCTCACCCGACAAGAGTGAAAAGGTACTCGGCTGGAAGGCGAAGCTTGACCTTGAGGATATGTGCCGCGACAGCTGGCACTGGCAGTCCGAAAATCCCAACGGCTACCGCGACGCTGAGTAAAACGCACCGCTGAGCACTGTGTTATACAAGTCTGAAAGGTAAGCGAAGCCGTGAACCAATACAGAGTCACGAAATACAACCCTGCTTACAGGGATAAAAGCGGCGCGTATCTGCACGATGAGTGGACTGACATATCCGATATCGGTAAGACTTTCTCGGGTTCTGTTCTCACAGAAGAGGAATACCGCAGGGTTGAAGGCAACTATATAAAAGTCTGCCTTGCCGTTTGGCAAGAAGCAGGCCGCCCCGATATTTCCGTCAGAAATCTCGAAAAGTATTGCGACAGCATCGACATTCCCGAGTGCATAAGCGTCAATGAGCAGCTTGAATTTGTAATCAGAAAGATCCTTGATACCGACATTTGGGCAAAGCTTGAGTGCGAAGAGCTGTTTTTCCACTTCGGATATGATTTTTATATGTACATCGGAGCAGATATTTCTAAGGGAAGTCTCGAAAAGCTTGCACATAGCTACAGCCTATTTGTCGAAGAATTAAAATCACCGTACTTGACCTGACTAAGAATGAATGCAGATTTTCAGTTTGTTGAAAATAAGAACAGCCCGCCGATGAGAATTTCTCATCGGCGGGTATTTTTTCAAATATTCATTATGTCCCTTATTTTCTTGCGGGTATTTCGGAGACGAGTCTGCCCATGACAAGGCAGCGCTGCTGATTATCAAAGCGGTAGCAGGTGGACAGGGTAAGAACTCGGTCATTTTCAAAGTCAAGCTTCACATCGTCAAGGTAGTTTGCGTTCAGCTTTGTCTTGTACATAATGCTGTCGAAAAACGAGCTGTACTCCATACGGTTATTGTAATCGTAGTTGAGCAGCAGGTGCTCGTGCGTGTGCGGAGTTGCTGCAAAAATCTCGTAAATGAACAGCTTCTCGGGCGTATAGATGTAGATGTGTCTGTGCGAATCGAAAACATTGATGTCCGCAAAATCATTCAGCTTTGCAAACATACTTCCCGAGCGAAGATTATGGCCGTATATTACGGTCATTCTGTCGGTAAAGTCCTTGCTGTTGTAGTTTTCGCTGTAGATACTGCCGCCGGTGAAGTAGCTGCCGTCCTCGGCGTGGTTGCAGTAGTAGCTGTTGTCGGTTTCATGCTGCAGCACGGGGTAGCTGATGTCCGTGCCGGGGATATACACCCACGCGTATATATCGGGATTTACCGCCTGCAGCGACTCAAAGTCGATGGGAATGTCAACCGATGCCGCGTTTATATCCTCAACAATCGCCTCGCCGTTTACTCTCTGCTTGAGCAGGTCGCCGAGCTGATGACCGTGCCAGTACTGATAAATGTACCAGCCGCAGTAGATGATAACGCCGAGCGCTATAATACCGACGAGAATAAGTATTGTGCGTGTAAGCTTTTTGCTCATAGATATACCTCGAATAAAAAAAGACTCCATGAACATTCAT
Organism: Oscillospiraceae bacterium; assembly: GCA_045642545.1. GTDB lineage: Bacteria > Bacillota > Clostridia > Oscillospirales > Oscillospiraceae > F23-B02. The sequence goes on along the minus strand of JAZUJB010000099.1, from coordinate 26,051 downwards.
GGAGTCTTTAAATTTTAAAATTACTTCTCGCCGACGAGCTTCTTGCCGCAGAATGCCACGACTCCGACTGCAAGCACCATTGCTGCGATAACCCAGTAAATAGTACCGTTATCACCGGTCTGGGGTGAAGGCGCGGAATTATTGGGGTCGACATCGGTGTTGCCCTTCTCGGGGCTTGTAACATCAGCTGCAAAAGCTACTGTTGCCATTGCAAAAACAAGGACAAGAATGAGCAGAATGCTGATAAACTGTTTCATATGTTAAACCTCCATCTTAAAATATCAATATAAATACACTGCTATATTACCGCACAATTCCAAGAATTGCAATACATAATTTAAATTTTACCCCTCAACGGGATTATAAAATATTTCCAAAATCTGATCAATGAACGCTTCTTCGTCGATAACGAATACTGCGTGGTCCTGCTCACCGAGCTCAGAATGGCCGGGCACGGTGTGTATCTGGCCGTCAAAATCGAGCTTTATTGCCTGGCGAGCAAGATATACCATCATCGCGGTATTCACATTTGTTGTTACATTTTCCTTTACGCCGCTGTAGATATCGAGCACAGAGGTGGGGTTGGTCTTGACGCTGTCAAGCGCCTTGTAAACCAGTGCCATCAGCACCTGGTTTTCTCTTTGCATACGCTGATTATTGCCGTCAACAGTATGCTCGCGGAAGCGTATATAGCTTTGGGTAAGACCGCCCTTGAGTTCGACCTTTCTGCCCGCCGCAAAGTCGCCGAAGGTATCTGCCGGTGTGACCGTTACGCCGCCGACTATGTCAACAAGGTCGGATATGCCGTTCATATAGATTGATGCATACGCGGGAATGTTAAGGCCGTAGAACAGACGGGAAACCGCTGTTGCCGTAAGCTCGCAGCTTCTTTCGCCGCCATCGCCGTAGCAATACGCAAGCGCAAGCTGCGCATCGGCATTGCCCGCGAAGTTTCCGTCAGCATCGAGCACATCGAGCGTGCAAACCGTATCACGCGAAACCGACAGAAGCGTAAGCTTTTCGTTTTTGGGGTCGATGACCGCAAGAACATTTACATCGGACTGATTTGCATCACCGAAGCTTGTATTTTCCTGCTTTTCGTAATTGTCGATGCCCATCAGAAGAATGCAGGTAATCTCATCATTATAGCTGTACAGCTTGCCGTTATGTCTGACAGTACCCGAGCCGAGATTTTCAAAATCATCGATGCCGGTGATGTCCATTGCGTCCCCGCTGTTAAGGGCATTCTGACCGATAGCCGTCAGAATCAAAGCCGCTGCCGCAAGCACAATCGCAATTCCGACAAGCACACAGACAATGATAAGCAGCACCTTCGTGCCCTTATTCATTTTTTTCTTTTCTCTTTTCTTAATATCGCTTTTTCCCACAGTTTTCACCTAACAAACCATTTATGAAATGACCGTGATGTCAGTCCTTATCCTCGCCGTAGCCATAGCCCTTGCCGTAGCCGTAACCGTAACCATAACCATAGCCATATCCGTAACCGTAGCCATAGCCGTAGCCGTAGCCACCGGCTGCGCTGCCCTTGCAGATATTCAGGATGTAACCGATGACAGGCATATTGATTTCGTCAAGTCTAACAAGGCCGTCGAGAACACTTGCGCGGCTTGCGTAGTTCTGTCTTACAACCATCAGTGCGCCGTCTGAATACTCTGCCAGGTCCTCGGTGTCGGACAGCAGCGAGCAAGGCGGTGTGTCAATAATGACATAGTCGTATTCTGTCTTGAGCTTTTCAACAAGCTCCTTGAATTTCGGTGCGCTGAAAACCTCCGTAGCATCATCCTCGGTATTGCCTGCAAAAACAATATCGAGCTTCTGCGGAATGAGGCTGTGGATAACCTTTTCAAAAGCCACACCCTTGTCAACGAACTCGGCAACGCCTGCGCACTTGTTTACCTCGAGCATTCTGTACATTGATGGGTTGCGCAGGTCGCAGTCGATGATGATTACTCTGCGCTGCAGCTTAACAAGCATATGCGCAAGGTTATAGGCTACCGTTGTTTTGCCCTCGCCGCTTGTTGCGCTGCAAATCAGAAGAGCTTTATAGCCCTTTTCTTTCATATACTTGTCAACTCTGACCGAAATCGCGCGGAATGACTCGCGATAGCCGTTATCGTTTGCGCCGTCAAACGCGACAAGCTTATGAATGCTCTTGCTGCGCTTTTTCATATTGATTTCGGGAAGGGCGCCGATAAATCTTGCGTTGCTTGCGCGCTGAAGGTCGTCCTTGCCCATAATGGTCATTTTGGTAAGTCCGTAAATCACAACAAGCAGCGCGCCGACTGCAAAGCCGATTACAGCGCCTCTCTTGGCCGAGCCCTGCCATGCTCTGGTGTTCACGGGTTCGGTAGGCACTCCGTCGTCGTCAACAACAATCATCTCCGTAGGTCCGATAACCATTTCCGAAACCTGCGGATAGTTCTTAATTACAGACTCTAAAACTCTGTGGCACTCCTCTGGGTCGGGGCCGCTTACGCTGAGCACAAAAAGGTTTGCATCCTCAACCGATGATGCGGTAATCGAGGGCAGTGTATCAACGCCGAGGTCTTCCTTAACCAAATCATTGAGAACCCCGCTTGTGAGGATAAACGGGAAGGTCTTTTCCATTTGCTCGGCAACGGCAAAATTATACATTGTTATGCCTGCCTGCGCATCGTTCTTCACATAAACCGTAAAGGTTGTCGATGCGGTGTAGTACGGAGTGTAGCTGTACCATGCCCTTGCGCCCATAATCGCGCCGCCGAGCACTGTAAGCAGAAGCACAACCACCCACAGCTTTTTAAGGCTGTTCATCATAAGAACAGTAAGCTTTCTCAAGGAAACAGAGGTCAGGTTTTCTTCGTTATTATTCATTTGTCATCCTCCAGAAATCCTCTGCCCTGCTGTTCATCTTCAAGCCTGAGCTTTTCATTCTCGTCAACTGTGCTGCTCTTGCGATGGCCGTAGCCGTATTTGCCGTAGCCGTACTTACCGTATTTCTTATAGCCGTATTTGCCGTAGCCGTTCTTTACATAGCCGTATTTACCGCTGCCGCCATAATTGTAGTTCTCGCTCAGGTCGGTGAGGTAAACATTGTTGAATATGCAGCCGAGCAGCTTTACATCGGCGCTGTTAATCGCGTCGATTGCATCGTTTATTATGCGTGTGGGTGTCCAGTCCTGTCTTACAACGAGGACTGCCGCATCCGCAAGCTCCGCAATGCATTCCGCATCGGGGCTTGCGCCCATGGGCGGAGTATCAATGATGACAAGGTCAACATTTTTTCTTGCCTGGCATATGAGGTCGCGCATATTGTCGCTCTTGATAAGCTCGGTGGAGTTTTCCGTGCCGTTTTTACCGAGAAGCAGACCGAGCTGACGCTTCTTGTCGGTCAGCAGCGTCTGTCCGAGGGTTGCCTTGCCTGCAAGATAATCGGAAATGCTCTCGTATTCTGCATTCTGATACTCAAGTATCTTGTGCAATGAGGGCTTTTTCATATCGCCGTCAACGAGCAGCACGCTCTTTCTCTTGCGGTTCATTGCAAGCGCGATGTTAACCGCAGTGGTACTCTTACCTTCATTTTCCGCAACCGAGGTAACCATCAGCACCTTGCAGTCGTTTTTCTTCATAAGGTACTCAATTCGGGTGCGAATCTTCTTGAAGGTTTCAACAAAGGTAAAGCCCGTAGTCGGGTTTGCGATAACAATACTCTTTTTCTTGCGCTTAATGATTTCGCCGAGGGTTTTATACTTGCGCTCATGGTATACGGTTGCAAGCAGCTTGGTATCGAGCTTGCTTTCAACCTCGCTGATTGATTTGACCGTATCGCGCAGGAATGCTTTTACGCAGATAAACGCCGCTGTCGCAACAGCCGCAAGCAATGCGCCGAGCTTCGCCGTATATCCGGCGCTGTTGGCATTAATCGGCGCAGTGGGAATTACCGGCTGCTGCAAAACATCAAGGGCGATGTTGTTAAGCACGGTTTCTGCCAGCTCACTGTAGTTTTTGAGTGTGGCCTTCGTAATGAGATATGTCTCTCTCGGACTTGAGGAAACCACTCGCATTTCAAGCAGGTTGGTTTCTTCAATGACATTTGCGGAAATAGTGCCGTTAATAGATGTACCCAGCTCGTTGGAGATGCGCTTTCTCATAACATCACTGTTGAGCACCTCTGAGAAGGCATTTGCCATGCTCTTTGCCGCATTCAGATTTGAGTATACCGATGCATCACCGTTTCTGACGGAAACGACAAAGGTTGTAACCGTCTGATACTGCGGGGTATACATATACGATGCTCCGATATATGTCAGCGAGCCTACGATAATTGCCGCCATTACAACCGCCCAGCATTTACGGAGCAGCTCACGCAGAAGCAGCAGGGGGTGAAGCTCGGCTGTTATTTCATTTTTTACTTCAGCTGTGTTTCTTTCGTCCATTAATTCACCGCCTTACTCCACGACGACAACAAGTCTTGTATGGCTGGCAAATTCACCGCTGCCATATGAATAATCGACTGTGTAAATGCCGCTTGTTTCGGTATCGACCTTTCCGCTTACCTTAACATTGCCCGCACCTTTTACCTGAGTGCCGTCGGCAATGTAGCCTTCAATGTAGCTTTTTGCGTCAAACTCAGCGCCCTTTTCAAGATACACGAGATAATCGCTGAGCGTAATGTTTGCCATATTGGGATTTGACTGAGTAATCTCAACAGTCAGCGGAAGATGCACTGTCTGTCCGAGGCTGTTTGTGACGCGCAGGGTTACATCATACTCGCCCGTACCGCTTATCATTGCATTGTCGCCCTCAAGCGAATACTTGACCTTTGCGGAAATATCACCGTCAAGCATATCGGCTGCGGTTACATTCTTAAGGACATCAACATTGTTCGACAGCTTGATAATCAGCGCTGAGGTAAGACCGAATTTAGGCTCGGCATAGTCGGTCAGATGCACTGTTCTGTCTGCCTTGGTCATATTGTTGTTTGAGTCAAACGCAATGTAGCTGACCTTGACATTGTTGTCTCCGCTGAGCTTGCTCATACCCTCTACGACGAGCGAGGCGCTTACATCGCCGTCCTCGGGGTCAGTTGCGGTTACGCCCTGCAAAAGCTGCTCATCGCTTGCGTTTGTCGGGACATTGATAATGCCTCCTGCAAATTCAATCACAGGCGGCTGAGGACTTGCCTCGGCTTTCTCATATATTTTGTATCCGATTAGTGCCGCAATCGACACCACTGTCAGTATTACCAGCAAAATAGGAAATCTTTTCTTCACAGCAAGACCTCATTTTCAAAATAGTTGTATTCCTTCAGCCCTTAATAGCGGCTGATTCATCAATATCCTTTTCGGGTTTTCGCACAGCAGAAGCTCCGCGGTCTCCTCCGAGGCTTCAACCGCCAGGTATTCCTGCGCCTCAGCCATATTCGGTGTACGCATCTGCGCTCCGTGCGCATCGCTTGCAACGCAGGAGATATTGCCGTCAGCAAGCAGAATATGCGCCAGGCGCTTTGCTCCGCGTCCGAAGCGGCCCGTAAGGCTTCCCTTATTGACCTGGGTTGCCATTCCGTCCTCTATCCATCTTCCGACCGCCTCAGGCTCCTCCTGAAGCGCAAAGTATCTCTCGGGATGTGCAATCACCGGGACGCAGCCTAAATCCATAAGGTCGTACAGCACCCGCTCCATTCGGTAAATATCCGAATAGAAATCGAACTCAATTAGCATATATCTGCTGTTATTGAGCGTCAGCAGTCTTCCCTCTCTGTAAAGCTGCGGCACATCGTGCGTGCCGTAAACCTCCATTCCCGGATACAGCTTAAGCGGGATTTCTTCATTCTTCAGTTCGTTCATCAGATTGCGAAACTGCTCGGCAAGCTCGGCTGATACATAGTTTTCAAAATAGCCTCGCTGATTGCTGTGCGGCGTTGCAATCATTTCCGTAACTCCCGAATCTACGGCAATCTGCGCCATCTCAACCGAGCACACCATATCCATTGAGCCGTCGTCTATCTCCGGCAGAATATGCGAGTGAATATCAATCATTTTTTCTCTCCAAGTGTGAATAAGCCGCAAGGATTTTCCTTCGGCTGCCCACCGTAGCGAGCCATATTCTTTCAAAGAAGTCCCACCAGAAGCAGCCTTGCTTCTGCGTTTTATTCTTTCGCTGCGCCGACACGACATACGCAAACGCGCAATCGCGGCTAAGCGGTCCTTCGATTTCATCCTGAGCATCGCCGACAAACCAAAGCTTATCGTCCTCGATGCGGTACAGGCGGTGAAGTATATATCTGCCGTTTTCCCTGCGGTAAAACACGATATCACCGCGCTTTAGCTCACGGTCAATGCCTCTGAGCAGTACACTGTCCCTGCCGGGTGCGAGAAACGGAAGCATGCTTCCTCCGCTCACCGTCAGCGGAAGCTCCGCGCCCGTTTTGAGCAGCTCGACATACTCGGGCATAAGCTCCTCGGGGGTCAGTACCTTCTTCTTTTTTTCCATCACAGCACCTGCCTGATATCAGTGCCCTCAAGGACATAATGTCTGTTGCAGAATTCCGCCGTTGCGGGACGGTGCGTAATAATAATGCAGGTTTTTACGCTGCCGCTGCTGCAGATATTATCAAGCATTCTGCGCTCGGTTGCCTCATCGAGCGCGCTTGTTGCCTCATCGAGTATCAGCACGGGAGCCTTCTGCAGAAGTGCGCGGGCAACTGCAATTCGCTGCGCCTGACCCTCGGAGAAGCCGTTTCCGACCTCGCCCGTGCTGCTGTAAACGCCGTCGGGAAGCTTTCCCACAAAGCCGTCGGCGCAGGCAAGTCTGAGCGCTTCGTGCATCTCTTCCTCGCTTGCATCGGGCTTGACCATGCGAAGATTGTCCGCAATTGTACCGGCAAGCACGGTATTGCCCTGCGGGACATAGGCAAAGGCTCTGCGTGTTGCTGCCGAAAGCGTCTGCTCCTTGCCGCTGCCGCAAAGCACGGCCTCGCCCTCGTCGGGTCTTATAAGGCCTAAAATTATGCGTATTATCGTGGTCTTGCCCTCACCCGAGGCACCGGTTATTGCGATTGTTTCGCCGGGCTCGGCAGTGAAGCTGACCTTCTCAAGCACCTTTTCACCGTCGGCATATGTAAAGCTGACATTTCTGAGCTCAACCGAGCAATTCTCGGGGATGTCCGCCTTTTCTCTTGCGCCCGGCTCCTCAGGAAGCTCAACGACCGCCATAAGTCTGCCTGCCGAGGTGGTGATTGAAATTGCCGTAGGCACAAGGCCGATAAGCGTTGAGAATGAGGTTCTGAGCATATTCGTCAGCTGCAGGAACATCGTCATCGTACCGTAGGAAATTGCGTTAGACCAGAGTCTGTAAACGCCCCAGCCGAAGCAGCCTGCGGAAATAAGCAGACCGACCACGCTCATGACAAGTCCCGCAATAACGGAAAAACGGTTATAATCGAGCATTGCAGTGCGGTATGTATCCTGCATGCTTCTCATTCGCGCGTCAAAGCCGTCCATTACGCCGAAGGATTTGATTGTCGTCAGATTTCTGAAGGAGTCCTCGTGGAAACTCATTACCTGACTTCCGATTTCCTTCATGCGCTTATTGTACTCGCGCATTCTTTTCACAAGCGCTCTCGACGACAGCACATAAACGGGCGCGCCTACAAGCGCAATCAATGCCATGACGGGGTCGTAGCACAGTATGATTATCAGTGAGCCGAGAAACTGCACTGAGCCCGAAACAAAGCTCGGCAAAAAGCTTGTAACGCCGCTTGACACGGTATTTACATCGCCGTTGAGTCTGTTAATCAGGTCACCGCTGCGGAAGGCCTTGAGCGCCTGCCAGTCGGTGCGAAGCATACGGTCGTATATCTCCGCCTGAATGCCGTTCTGAACACGGATGTTGATGATTGCCGATATGCGCGAGGCGGCAGCCTGCATTACAACGCTGCCGAGCATCATACCTGCCATAAACGCGGCAGCCGACCAGATTGCACCGGTCTGATATCCCGTCACGACATCAATGAGCCTGCGCATCGCAAGGCTTGACAGCAGGGACATTGCCGTGCCGAGAACACCGAGCATAATGTGGATAAAAACTATGAGACGGTATCTGCGGACATAGGTGAACATCCACTTTGCCTCTCTCCACATTTCACGGAAGGAGCCATCTTCAATTTTCTGTTTGATTTTCTTTGAAAATTCCATTCCGCACCCAATCGTTTCTCTGAAAAATGGACATAGTAATGCTATTATGTATTCTAAATTATTTTATCACACAATATACAATAATCAATAGTATTATTTGTTATTTATCACCATATTCCCCCGTTTTTTCAATAATAATGCCGTAAATAAATGAAGCACTGCCGAAAGCAGTGCTTCATAAGTAATTTTTATTATAGAACAACGGCTTTTCCGTCTTTTCCGAGGAAAATCTGAGCAGGCGGAGTGAGTGATGCAAACTGCATCGGCGACAGTACTGCGGCATAGCTTCCCGCATTCGTAATAACGAACACATCGCCGCATTCAAGCCTCGGCAGCTCAACATTTTTTGCAATGACATCGGTACCCGTGCAGAGATTGCCCGTTACGGTTACGACCTCGGTCTCAGCCGTTTCCGTCAGCGGCACAAAGCCGAAGGCTCCCCTGCCCGTGTACATGGGCTCTGCGTTTGCGGGCTTTTCCTCATCGGTATAGCTTTCCACCATCTGCGCAATTGACGGTCTTACAAAGCCGTTGAGCGTATTTGAAAGCAGCACAAAGGTCTTACCGTGGGATACCTTTTTATCGAGCACATGGGTGACATACACACCGCTTTTGCCCACAAGGAAGCGGCCCGTTTCAATGAAAATCTGCGCTGCGGGCAGCTTTTCGCGGTTTGCTTTAATAAGCTCCGTCATTGTACTGCCGAGTGCCTTGAGGTCAACGGGCTTATCACTTTCTGCATAGGGTATGCCGATGCCCGAGCCCATGTTGACAAATGCAAGCTTTTCGCCAAGCGCGGTCTGGAAGCGCTCTGCAAGCACGAACATTCTGCCGTAGTAATCGGCAATAAGGCTGCCGTTGAGCTCCTGACTGCGTGAGTGGACATGAATGCCCGTAATCTTGATATTCTTATAGTTTTTCCAATTATCGAGCATTGCAAAGACAGTATCCTCGTCAATACCGAATTTGTTTGCAAAACCGACATCACCGTCAAAGGTGAAGTTGGGGTTGATTCTGATGCCGATTTCCGCAACGATGCCGTGGCGCTCAGCCGCCGTCTGAATGCGGTCAACCTCGTTTACGCTGTCGGCAATGACCACACTATGCTCAAGCGCGGCATCGATATCGTGCAGGCTCTTACCGGGTGCGGAATAGTAAATATCGTGCTTTGTAAGGCCGTTTTCCCTGCCCATCATAACCTCGCGCAGAGATGCCGCATCGACTCCTACACCCTCGGACAGAATGCATTTGAGCACGCCCGGATGCGGATTTGCCTTTGCGGAATAGAGGAAGCGAACGCCCTCGAAGTTCTCGAGCAGGCTCTCAATATTCTTCAGAATTATCCGTTCGTCATAGAGATAAAAGCTCTCGTAGCTTTCTGCAAGTTTTATTACTGCGCTGCGGTCAAAGCTCATAAAAACACCCCTTTGTTTTTCCTGATTATACCTCAAAATACGAGTTCACGCAACACAAAGCAGCACAAAAAACTCCTTGCGGCTCAAGCCGTAAGGAGTTTTTTCATCACTTGTTCAGTTGAATAACCGCCTTGTAGAAATCAACCGCGCCCGGCAGGCAATCACAGCCGATATTTTCATTGAGGCCGTGCATGCCCTTCATCTGCTCGGGGCCGTAGATTACGGGGCCGAAGCGCACGCAGCTGTCGCAGATTTCCTGATAAAATCTCGCGTCCGTGCCGCCCGTCATAATGTACGGACTGTACGCAAGACCGGGGAAAACCTGCTCGATTGCGCTTACAACATGCTGCCATGCCTCGCCGTTAATATCAACGGGCTTCGAGTAGTCGCTTGCGGTGAGAATTTCCGTCTCAAGGCCGTATTTTGCCGCAAGCTTTTTCATAATTGCAATGCTTTCGTCCATGCCTTGATGCGGGATAAAGCGCATATTTGCCCACACCGCCGCCTCCTGAGGAAGCACATTGCGGGCATCTGAGCCGACCTGCATGGTGAATGCCACGGTAGTCTGCAACATTGCGCCCGCCTGCGCGGAAATTGACGGCATTACAGCCTTCAGAAGCGGCTTGAAAAGCCACAGATTGCCAAAAAGAAGTCTCATTCCGAAGCCTGCGTATTCAGACAAAGTGCCGAACATTGCGCTGAGCTCGGGCGAGAATTTTCTCTTGAACGGGCTGTGCTTTTCAATATGATTTTCAAACGCCGCAAGTCGCGCAACGGGTGAATTTTTCGGCGGTGCGCTTGAGTGTCCGCCACCCGAGCGCGCGGTGAGCTTAAGGTTTGCCTGACCCTTTTCAAACACGCCTATCATCGCGTAATTGCCCTTAACTCCGCCGATGGGCTCATTAACAATTCCACCGCCCTCGTCGCAGACCAAAAACGGTTTTACGCCGCGCCGCTTAAGCTCATTTACAAGCTTCGTTGCGCCGTCTCCGCCGTATTCCTCTGTGCAGGAGGACGCAAGATAAACATCCTGCGGCGGCACATAGCCCTGCTCCAAAAGCTCCTCACAGGCCTGGAAAAACGCCATTACGGTGCACTTCGTGTCAGCGGCACCTCTGCCCCACACCTTGCCGTCGGCAATATCGCCCGAGAAGGGCGCGTGCTCCCATTCGCCCTCTGCAGGGACTACATCCTGATGGCTCATCAGAACGATGGGCTTATCGCTCTTTTCGCCCTTCCAGAAGTACAGCAGATTGCCGTCAATCTCTGTTTTCTCAAGCTTTTCGTGCACAAGCGGAAACAGCTCCTCAAGCACCTTATGGAATGCCAGAAACTTTTCAATCTGAGGGTCTGCGGGGTCTGAAACCGTCTCGCATCTGAGCATTTCCGAAAGCTTTTTCGAGTAAAGCTCAACTCTCTTTTCGTCGGGCTGCGGAGTGTAGTCCGACACCTTTTTCGGCATAAGTGCCGTGCGCACAACGGCAGCCGTAAGCGGTGCAAGCACCGCCCCGCCTGCTAAAAGTGCATAGCTTTTAAGTTTCATTTTACAAATCACGCCTTATACTTTTTCCTGTACATAAGATAAGCAATGCCAATTGCAATTGCGCCGCTGGGCAGAATCATAAAGCTGGTGGACGAGGTCAGACTGGGTACGAATACGAACAGCAGACTCATCACAGCAAGAGGAATAATTGCAATCTTCATATTGTTTCTGAAGTACTTATATGCCATTGCGCCGAACAGCGCGGGAACAACATTTTCAAACGCAGGCTGCAACACGGGATCCTGCAGAACGGGCTGCAGCGGAATGAGCAGTGCAACGCCGACCGCAAGCACGGCAACGGTTACAAGTGATGCGGTTGCAATTGAAAGAGTTGAGATAATCTCATTTTCGGGAGTGCCGGTCTTTGCGCCGACAATATCTCGCGCGTTTACCGCGCAGGGAATCTTCATATTGATGAGATTACCCGTCATAAACGCAAGGTAGCCGCCGCCTGCACCGAGCATCGGAGTATAGACGAGATACTCCGCGATACAGCTTACAAACCATACGATACCTACTGCGAGGAATGCCCTTGCGAACGCGGTCATATTGGGCATTGCGCCGAGATACCAGCCCATTACAAAGGGTGCGCCGATGAGCATTGCAAGCGTGATTATGCAGGCAATTCTGCCGAACACATGAGTGCGGTTATTGTACTTTTCAAACAGAGCGTTCTTTTCGTTTTCAGTCATTTTTCCGCACCTCCTTACTTTACAAGGCCGTTAATAATAACGGCTGCCGCCATTGCGATAATCATACTGCCTGCAATCGAGAAGCTCTCGACCCATGCAGCCTTCTTCTTTTCCGCAAGCCAGATGAATACTGCCATAACGGCGCCTGCCACCAGAACAACGATAAGCGGTAGCCATGCGCCCGTGAAGCTCAGCACTCCGCCTGCGCCGCCGGATACAAATCCGCCTATGTAGCTGCCGATGTAGGCGCTGACGAGGCCTATGAACATTGCGGTCATTGCAGTATCGCCAAAGCCCGGTGCGCCTGAATCCTTGCTTTTGGGAGTCTTGAGGCGCTTGAGATAGCGCTTGCTGAAGAACACCGAGAACACCATGCCCCACATGATGCAGAAGCTCATGACGAGCGCAATGGTAGTGAATGCCTGTGCGGTCATCTCAGATGCAGAAAGTCCGTTGAGACCGATTGCCTCCGCCGCACCTACCGCAACCTGAGTTTCATAGTGCAGCGCACCGATTACGGAAAGGCGAAGCCACGGCAGCGGTGTGCCGAGGCTGCCCGACAGCGCGATAACGCCAAGCAGGATGCCTACGCTGGGCAGCACTGCAAAGGTTGCGCTGGCGGTGATTGTTCTCTTCATCTTTGTCTTGTCCATTCCGATGGCAAGACCTGCCTTATATGCGCGAATCATAAAAAACACGCAGACTGCGGCAACAAACAGAATGATTACGCCGCAAATCAGATACATTACGGGACTGTTAAGCTGGGATAGGATAGACATATGTTTCACCCTCTCTTTTTGTATGTCAATATTTTAGCATACCGTGTTTGCTCTGTCCACAAAAATTACTTCAGAAGTTTTAAGCTTTCCAGTAAAGCCACATTACCTTTGTGTTGACGGAATCCTTAATAATCCCTTTATCCGCAAGGCTTTCGGCTGCCGATTTGATTTTTGCTCTGAGCTCCTCGGACACCTCATCGGGCTCGTAGCAGCGGTCGCAGATATAAGCCGTCATTCCGTCAACCGTGCGCTCATCGCTCCAGCAGTAATCGACATATTCAGTCTGTGGCTTAAAGCCTGCCTCTTTAACACTGCGGAGTAGGCTTTCGCAGTCTTCTTTTCCGTCGAAGTGCAGACTTTTCGGAGCAATGCCCATTTCTTTGAAAAGCGCGTCTCTCTCCGGCTGCTCCCACTCAAAAAAGCGTGAGATAAAGCACCAGCCGTCGGTAATTTCGCTGAATTTTCTAACCGTTGCGGTATCGCATACCGCAGGACAGAAGGTTGAAATTGCAAGCGCGTATTTTCCGCGGTCAGTCAGTTTTTCCGCTGTAATCTCAGCAAAATCGCACTTAATAGTTCGCCACGGAGTGTCGTACTGTGACATATTTTTCTCTGCAAATTCAAGCATTTTTCCCGAAATATCGGCAAGTGTTACATCGCAGCCGCGCAGGGCAAAATACTGCCCGTATTTTCCCACGCCGCAGCCGATGTCGATGACCTTTTCGCCCGCTCGGAGCATATTTTTCTCCTCAAGAAACGACAAAAGTTTTCTGTTGTACTCATTCTGACCGCCTGCAAATAACTGCTGAAAATTCTCGGCGGCATTGTCCCATTTTTCGGACTTGTCCACGAAATCACCTCGCAATATAGCAAATCCCCCTCAGAAAACGAGGGGGATAATTATTCTGATTACTCGATTTCAAGCTTCATCGGCACCCAGAAGGTAAAGCCGTAAACCATAGTGTTGAGGAAGCAGCGGAAATCGTCATACCATACTGCCTTGCCTGCTTTTCTTGCAACGATAAGGTACTCGGCAAGATGAGTAGCAAGAAGAGCAACAGGCATAATGGGGGTCTTCTTCCAGATTGCGTGTACAACGGTACCTGCGTCGAACATGAGGCAGGCCTTGCGTGCGGTGCTCCAATAATTCATTGAATTTCTCCTTAATATTTCAGTTTTTTAATCTCTTCCAGTATTACCTCGTCCGCAGGACAGAACTCAAGTCCGTCAATCTCCGCAGGCGTAATCCACTTAATGTCGTTGTGCTCAAGCAGCTGCGGCACCCCCTCTGCGATGGTCGCGTTAAACAGTGTCAGGTGCACTGTAAGATCGGGATATTCGTGCACAACATCCATAAACACATCGTGCACCGCAACGGTGATACCGAGCTCCTCGCGGCACTCTCTTACAAGCGCCTGCTGCTTGGTTTCTCCCTTTTCAACCTTGCCGCCGACAAATTCCCACAGCATACCGCGCGCCTTGTGCGCGGGGCGCTGACAGGCCATAAACCTGCCATTATCCCAAATCAGTGCTGCAACTACTTCTGTCATCGGATAACCTTCTTACCTGAGCTTTTCACGGCATTGCCGTGCCACTGCCTAAGCATACCACACATAGCGCCGCAAGTCCATAAACAAATACGGCTCAGTTGTAAATCTCGAAATTAGCCTTGAGGGTGTTTATGAATTTCATTACAAGTTTACCGTCGTCAAGCTCGCAGCGGTAAATATCCTTGCCGTGCTGCAGTTCGAGATATTTGCCGGGCTTGAACGGCAGTGTGGGGATTTTCAGCGACGGAATCGAGAGGTCAATCTCCCTGCCGTTGACTATGCCCTCAAGCTTGAATTTATCCTTGAACAGTCTGAGTGTGCCGAGCCCTACCCACTTGAACTTATGCTTTTCGTAGTCGAGCATATACACTCTTGTCCGCGCGGACATTGAGAAATCGGGGTTTTCGCGCAGCTTTTCTCTGTGCTTTTCAAAGATGTGCCTGCTCCAGTCCGAAACATAGCGCAATTCCCTGCCTATGCCCTTGTGATTGTGCAGGAAAGCATATTTGTCGCTGGTCTGCTCAAAGCCGCAGCTTGTACAGTAAATCGTATTTCTGTCCTTAACCTGCATTGTAAACTCGCTTGAGCAGTGCGGGCACATATACAGAACATTCTCAAGTCCGCCGATATTGTCGTTGTCCGAATACTCCTCAAGCAGAGTTTCCTGCTCTCTGTAAGCATCGAAAAGCAGCGCCTCATCGGTCTTTTCCTTGATTTCGGCAACGCTCATTTTCTTAAGCTGCTCGCGTGTAAACAGCTTGTATATGTCCATATAGGTCCTGCCGGGGCGCATACCCTTTGTCCACTTAGGCATTGTGAAGTATGTGCCGCTTGCGCGCGCGACATACACATCAGCATCAAGCCACTTTAAGAACTTATAGGTTGCCTGCGGAATGGGCGTTGATATGCCGTCCTCGCACATAAGTCCCGCAGGATAGATAACGAGCGATTCGTCGTTATCGATAACCGCTTTTATCTTCTTCATATCGCTGACCGAGGTTTGAAACTGCTGCTTAGGGATAACGCCGAGGTTTTTCAGAATGTTCGTAATCGGCAGCGAATTGTAAAACGAATTGCTTATGACAAAGGACAGCGGCTTTTTCGTTGCACCGATGAGGTTTGCAAAGTCATATGCCGCCTGATGGTTTGCGATTACAACATACGGGCCCTCAGCGTCCTTAATCTCGTTGCGTATAAACCTTCTTCTGAACACAACAGATGCAAAAGCATATGAAACTGCCTGCGCTGCGCGGTAGATTATCATATTGGGTCTGGTGTACTGTGTATTTTCCATAGTCATGCAGCCTTTCGTCATGTTACTGCAATTTTATCATACGGCAGCGAATACTTCAAATATTTTATGCATTTTTATATTTCCATATGCTGCCGAAAGAAAAACACGCAGCTGCGGAATTTCTGCAGCTGCGTGTATGTGATTATCAGCCGATGCCGCCGAGAATGGCGCCTGCGACGAGCGCGATGAGTGCGCATGCGCAGTAGACATACTTGCTCAGGGGGTAGAACCACTTGCCGATGGGCTTGCGTGAGCCCTCGTTTACGCTCTCGAGAACGAAGTCCTTGCCTGCAACCCAGAAGAACATGATTGCGGCGAGAAGTGCGCCGAGGGGGCAGATGTAGATGGATACAACATCCATCCAGCCGGATACGATTGCCTGAATGCAAAGTGCCACGCCGCAGCCGATTACATGGATAAATGCGGTTGCGGGTACGCGGTTGAGCTTGAACTTCTCCTGCATGAATGCAACGGGTGCCTCGTAGAGGTTGATGATGGAGCTTACGCCCGCGAAGGTTACGCACAGGAAGAAGATAATGCCGACAATGCGGCCGCCTGCCATGCCGTTGATGACATTGACGAGGTAAATGAACATGAGTCCGGGGCCGCCGGAGCTGAGCTCTGCGCCGCCGGTTGCCATTGCGGGGATGATAACGAATGCTGCAAGCAGGGCTGCAAGTGTATCAAACAGCGCAACATTGCGTGCGGAGCTGGGGATGCACTCGTTCTTGCTCAGATAAGAGCCGTAGATAACGCTGCCGTTGCCTGCAACGGACAGGGAGAAGAATGCCTGACCGAAGGCGAAAATCCAAAGCTGAGGATTGAGCAGTCCCTGCGGATTGAGGGTGAAGATGTACTTATAGCCGTCTGCCGAGCCGGGGATTGTGAAGATATAGATGCCCAGAGCAACAAACAGGAAGAACAGTATGGGCATCATGACCTTGTTGGCCTTTTCAATGCCGCCTGCGATGCCGAAGGACATGATAATGAAGCTGACAACGATTGCAACGGCAATCCACACATTTGCGCCCCATGCGCTTGCGGTTGCGCCGAAGGTGCCGCCGATGACATCCATATTCTGACCCATACCGTACAGCTCACCGCTGAACGCCATGAATGCGTATTTGAATATCCAGCCCATAACGCAGGTATAGCCGATGGCAAGTGCGAGTGAGCCGAGTACGGGGAGCATGCCTATGCCCTCGCCTATGCCGCGCTTACCGAATCTGCGCTCGGTGCACATGCCGAAGGAGCCCATGGGACCTGCAGCGCCCGCTCTGCCGAGAGCGAACTCGCCGATTATGCCCGTTGAGCCGATGAGTAATACAAAAATGAAATACGGGATGAGGAAGGTCAGTCCGCCCCATGTGGACACGAGCCAGGGGAAGCGCCAGATATTGCCCATGCCGACAGCCGAGCCTATGCAGGCTATGATAAATCCTCCGCGACTTTTGAAGCCGTCCCGCTTTTGTAACGATTCGTTATTTTTCATAAAAATTTTGCCTTTCGAGGTTTCTTTTGCCGATATTTTTTCTGCACAATCTGTATTGTAATATATAATTCATTATCTGTAAATGAAAATTTCACAGATTATTCATTTTTCGACTTAATCCCCCTTAATTTGCGTTATTCATTTAACGAAAAACCTCTATTTTTTTAAGGAAAATTGCATATTCTGTCACTTTTTCTGATTTTTATTCAAATCGCTTTACATAACTATTTTTTGGTAAAAAGTATCAAATATGTTTGCCGAAATTCGGTTGAAAAAAAGGCGATTTTATGGTAATATTCTTGTATTAAAATAGTAATCGATTTGTATATATTTTGACAAAAATATTTCGCTCGATTTCATCAAACACATTGCTTGTTTTAGTTCATTTGATAAGGGGGAAAATGTATGAACAAAAAACGCATTCTGTCTATGCTGCTTTGCGTCATGATGGTAGTAAGCCTCTTCGTAGGCATAGTACCTGCCGCAAGCGCAGCGGGTGGCGAGTCCGATGATAACGGTATCGTTACCAGCAAAACATACGATCCTGATAAGGGCATATTGACCATTGAGGCATATGCCACAGGTAAAACAGTTACCACGGTGACTGAAGAATCCGTACCTTGTGACATTGTTCTGGTGCTGGATGTATCCGGTTCTATGTCTGCAGCAATGACAAATGAGCCAGAGGTTGGTAATACCAAATCCTGCAGCGGCATGGACACAACGAAGCCCAATGGATATTATTGCGCATACAAAGGCAAGGGTATCAGTACCGGTGACAGACCTTGCTACTATGACAAAAACAAGGGTTGGATGTGGGAGCCTAACATAGGCAGTGATCGTAAAATTGTCGGCGACTCATATGACATTCATGTTTACAAGTCCAAGCTCGGTTGCTTAATGGATGCAGCAAACACATTCATTGATACCGTCGCAGCTGATGCTACCGCAAACAATGTTGACCACAAAATCAGCATTGTAACCTATTCAAACAGTGCTAAAAATGTTAAGACCTCTGTTTCCGCATTGACAGGAAGCAGCGAGCTCAAGTCAGCTATTAATTTGCTGAATGCTAATGGTGCTACCGCTGCCGACTATGGCATGAAAAACGCTAAGGACATCGTTGATTCCATCACTAGGGACAGCAACAAGGTTGTTGTTCTGTTTACTGACGGTGTTCCCACACACGGCAGTGCAAGTGATGATTTCAGCGGCGACTCGGAAGCAAAGGGTGTTGCATCTTCCGCAATTTCTTACAGCAAAAGTATGAAAGCCGCCGGTACCACTGTATATACAGTAGGTGTTTTTAATAACGGTACCACAAAATCAATCGACACCTATATGAATGGTGTTTCTTCAAACTACGCCAACGCAACAAGCTACGAAAACCTTGGCTCGCAAACTGCCTCCGGCTATTACTTCACAGCAAATTCTGCGAGCAGTCTGAATAGCGTTTTCCAGTCAATTGCAACTGAAACCACCTCCGGTGGTTCTCATACCACACTGGACAAAAACGCTTATGTAAAGGATGTAGTAACAAAGTACTTTGACCTGAAATACGGCACAGAAACAAGCGAGATTAAAGTTTATACTGCTCCTTGCACCGGTGAAAACAGCTCCGGTGAAAATATCTTTGGTAATGCGACTGAATTCACTGACGCACAGGTAGCTATTAAAGATAAGACTATCACCGTAACTAACTTTGATTTCTCTGGAAACTGGTGCGGAATGGATAGCGGCAAGCCTCACGGCAAGAAGCTCATTATTGAGATTCCCATCGTTCCTATCTCTGATATGATTGACGCGGGTCAGCTTCCAACCAACGGGCCGGAATCCGGCGTATATGACGGTGACGGCAATTCAGTTGAGAAGTTCCCGATTCCCGAAGTCAACATCGAAGAGCGCACCTTCGTTATTGACTATGCCGAAAAGCTCAACCTTGATGCGTCCAAATGGGGTCAGTCAAGCGTCAGCGGTCTGCGTGACAAGGTCGGCAGCAATGCCGCTCCTGTTCTCAGCTACGGCACAGCCTCTTACACCGGCAGCACCGTTTCCTACGCTCCCAATACCATGAACTGGACAGGCTCTGACAGCCTCTACTCCTACAAGGCAGACGGCGGCGTTGACCACACCTGGGCAAAGCTCAACTTCGTTCCCGCAAACAATGTCTATTACGAAGACACCTTCGTCAGCACCGACGGCAGCGGCATCGTATATGACGGCACATGGAGCACCGACGGTCGCTCCGCAGGCAATGAGGGCACCGCTAACACCGATGTAACCGCAGGCAGCTGGAAGAACGCAGCTCTCGGCGACGACAGCGGCTACAGCAACGGCAGCGCACATATGGCCATCGGCAGCAAGGACAACCTTGCAACCGCAACCTTCAACTTCACCGGCACCGGCTTTGATGTTTACAGCCGCACCAACGGCACCACCGGTACCATCTTCGCAACTGTCGAGGGCAACGGCGTTAACAAGTCCTTCCTCATCGACAACAACCTCGAGGGCAAGGACTTCTATCAGGTACCCACCCTCTCCGTCGGCAATCTCAGCTACGGCACCTACACCGTTACAATTTATGTAACTCCCGCAGCAGGTGCTGACCGTGCAGCCTACTACCTTGACGGCATCCGCGTTTACAACCCCGCAAACCGCAGCGAGGACGGCAATTACGCCGAAACCGAGCGCAACGCAAAGTTTGCCGAGGTTCGTGATAACATCATCAAGGCAGATGCATTCTCCGTTGACTCCGAAGAAGCAGGCGCAGTATTCGTTGACACCGTCGCAAGCGGCGCAACCGTTGCAGATTACATCACCTACGGTCCCAAGCACGAGGTTTACCTCGCAAGCGGCCAGGCAATTGTATTCAATGTAGGCAGATATGTTGCAAGCAACAGCTACTATGTAGGCATCAGCGCTCCTGAGGGTGCAGCTACCGCAACCGTTACAAACGGCGAGCGTACAAGCGATATTGATGTCAACCACGCTTCCGATCTTTACTATAAGATTACTCCCAACGGCGACGGCTACATTATGATTAAGAATAACAGCGATAATGCTATCGCGGTTTCCAAGCTCTGCGTTGCAGGCGAGGCTCCCGTAATGATGTTCCGCACCATGAGCTACGCTCCCACAATGAGCTATGTAAGCTCCTTCAGCACTATGTCCCTCGTTCCCTACGAGGAGGAGCCCGTTGTTGATCCTGCAGATCCTGCAGATCCCACCGAGCCTTCCGACCCCGCTGATCCTACCGAGCCTTCCGACCAGCCCGCAAGCAGCATCATCAAGACTCTCGTAGACAATCTGTTCAGAAGCATCAAGAACCTGTTCAAGTGGTTCTGATAAAGGAGGTTTGTTAAATGAAAAAAGCATATAATAAGCCCGAACTTTATGTTGAAAGCTTCCAGCTCAGCCAGAGCATTGCAAGCACCTGCAGCGTAGCTGCCGGCGGCAATTCCCTCGGCTCCCCCAGCCACGACTCCAAGAGCACCTGCGGCTGGGACCTCGGCAACATGGTCCTGTGGGTTGACAGCTCCACCGGCTGCAACAAGTCCCTTGATGTAGACGCCGATTTCCTCGGTATGTGCTACAACACTCCCAACGGCGGCAACACAATATTCGGCTCATAATTAAACAATCTGCCGTTAACGGCAAGAAACGATGGCGGTCTTGATTATCAAGGCCGCCATTTGCTTGAACACCATGAAATTTATCTACGAAATTGCAGGCGTGCGCATTTTATGCACACTGCCATTTGAAATAATAATCCGTGAGGATTCCGAAAACTTCATCAAGGCCGATGACGGTCTGCCCTGCGAGCTGCACTTCGATTTTCACACCGTTGAAGCTATCGAAATGCCTCAGAAATACGACAGAGCCGTAAACACTCTCGTCTGCGGCAATAAATCATATTTCTGCCTTTCGCCCGACAGTCCGCCTTACGCCTGCGTAACCTGGGATATTGCCTCCCGTCAGATTGTCTGCGAGTATCTTGCGGCATATGCGGATGAGCTGAGATATTCCTATAAAATCAGCGATTTTCTGCAGCTTGAAACGCTCCTCGCAGCATATGACGGCATTCTGCTTCACTCATCGTTTATCAGCGCCAACGGCAAGGGCATACTGTTTTCCGCGCCCTCGGGCACGGGAAAATCCACGCAGGCGGATTTGTGGGCAGAGTACGAAAACGCCGATATTCTCAACGGCGACCGCGCCGCAATACGCAGAATTGACGGCAGCTGGTCTGCATACGGCCTGCCATACGCAGGCTCATCACGCATTTTTCGCAATGAATCCGTGCCCCTTGCGGCAATTGTAATACTGCGGCAGGCAAAGGAAAATAAAATCCGCAGACTCAGGCCCTCCGAGGCATGGAAGGCTTTATATTCGGAAACAACCGCGCACATCTGGGACAGAGATTTTATCAGCAGGACTCTATCGCTGCTGGAGTCTCTTGCGTCGGAGGTGCCCGTTTATCTGCTCGAGTGTCTGCCCGACAAGGGCGCGGTAGACCTCGCGCGCGATACTATATTTAAGGAGGACAAAGCATGATTCAGATACCCGTCGAATCCCCGATAACCGAATTTCTGCATGCCAAGGCCTCAAAGCTCCGTACTCCCATAAGCGGCACCTTTGAGCTGACTCCGGTCTGCAATATGAGCTGCCGTATGTGCTATGTGCGTATGACAAAGCAGCAGCAGGAGTCAATCCGTCCGCTCATCTCCGCGCAGGAATGGATTAAGCTCGGTCAGACCGCAAAGGACAACGGTCTGTTATTCCTGCTTCTCACGGGCGGTGAGCCGTTTTCCCGTCCCGACTTCAAGGAGATAATGCAGGCTCTGCACAAAATGGGGCTTGTAATTTCAATCAACTCCAACGGCACACTGATTAACGAGAAAACAATTGAGTGGCTGAAGGAAACTCCGCCCTCACGCATTAATATGACCTTGTACGGTGCATCCGACGAAACCTACGCAAGGCTTTGCAACAATCCCCACGGCTTCACGCAGGCAACAAACGCCATTAGGCTGCTGAAGGAAGCGGGAATAACCGTAAAGCTCAACTGCAGCGTAACTCCGTACAATGCCGATGACCTCGAGGAGATTATGGCATTTGCAAGGCGCGAGAATCTCGTTATTCAGGCCACCTCCTATATGTTCCCGCCGTTGCGGCGCGATGAAACCAAAATAGGTCAGAACGACCGATTCACTCCCGAGGAGGCCGCCTATTATTCCGCCAAAATCGAAATGCTGCTCAATGGCGAGGATGCATTTTTAGAGCGCGTAAAGCGCAACGATTTTTCCGCCTTGACCGCAGATATGGAGGACGATTGCGGCGAGCTTGAGGGCGAGGGTATCCGATGCCGCGCAGGCAAATGCAGCTACTGGGTCAC
Source organism: Oscillospiraceae bacterium (assembly GCA_045642545.1). Lineage (GTDB taxonomy): Bacteria > Bacillota > Clostridia > Oscillospirales > Oscillospiraceae > F23-B02. Next base: position 3,696 of record JAZUJB010000099.1, on the reverse strand, counting down.
ATGGGACGGCAGAATGCTCCCCTGCGGAATGCTGCCGCAGTGCGGCACAGATGTCTTCAAGTGCGGCTTTGAGGAAGCGTGGAAGGAAGCCATGGCATACGCCGACGGCATAAGACTTCCCGCAAGATGCAAGGACTGCGGCATAAAAGATACCTGCCGCGCCTGCGCATCAATGGTCTATACCGAAAGCGGAGATTTCTGCACAGTCCCCGACTACCGCTGCAGGATGGCACACGCCTATCCCGCAGCCTGCAAAAAACTTGAAGCCGAAATACTGGAGGCGCGAAATGCTGAAAAATAAAAAGCTTTTAATAATACTGGCTGCGGTTGTTATAATCGCTGCTGCAGTTACACTTATTCTCGTCTTGCCGCGCGATAATGCAGAGAAACCCTCCGCGGAATCACCTACTGTAACCGGCGGCAATTCAGATGACAAGGGAAGCGCAGCAGGCAGCGATGTATATACCGACGACTCACCCATTACCGAAAACACCGATACAAAGACCTTCCCCTTTGCAATTGAAGGCACGAGTATTGAGGTTTTGAGCTACGCATCATATGACGGTGTATTTATCGAGGACGGCACTGACACCGCCATAAACGGCGTTTCCGCGCTAATTATCAGAAACACCGGCAAAACCGCAATTGAGCTTGCAAACATTTCGGTCAATTGCAACGGCAAGCAGCTGCAATTTACCTGTTCAAGCCTGCCCGCAGGCGCAATGGCAGTGCTGCAGGATAAAAACCGCACGCCCTACAGCGAGGGCACTCTCACAGACTGCACTGCATCCGTAGCGGAGCTTGAAGCGCTCCCGATGTCTGCCGACCTTGTTTCCGTAACCGAGGGTGAGAATAATTCCCTCGTTGTTAAGAACATTTCGGGTAAAGCAATCCCCTGCGTAAGAGTCTTTTATAAATTCTACGCTGCCGAGGAAAAGGCATTTGTCGGCGGCATCACCTATGTCGCTAAAATCCCCGACCTGCAGCCCGGTGCCGAGCAGACCATAACCCCGACGCACTACGCCGACGGCTACAGTACTGTAACCATGGTCCGCACTTACGACTCAGCACAGTAATTAAATCTAAAACACCGATGTCAAATGACATCGGTGTTTTTTCTATATATTCAGCTCCTCAAAGCTCGAAACCGCTCTGCTACAGGCTCCGCCATCGCACAGATACCAGCTTGTGCACTGCTCGGGCACGGGATAGCTCTCGGTAAACGGTGCGCAGCCTGCAAGGCGCTCCGCATTTGTCGCAGACTTAAACAGAATATTCATGTTATCAGCGCGCAGAGTTTCAAGCTCCTGCGGCACTTTATCGCCGCAGACAATCAGCTCACGGCTCGGATTTATTGCCTTGGAAATGGCGAGCATTGCAAAGCAGTGTCCTGCAGGATAATCAGCCGCCTGCCCTGCTATAAAGCGCATTTGACGGTCAGCAGCATCACGCCAGCAGCCTTCCGCAGTCAGCTGGGCAAGGCTTTCAAGCACCATTGCCGCAACGGAGTTGCCCGACGGTATTGCTCCGTCATAGGTCTCCTTCGGTCTGCTTATAAGCTGCTGCGCATCGTGAGCCGTCAGATAAAAGCCGCCGTTTTCGTCCTCGAAAAAGTCAAGAAGCTGCTGAGTGCGGAATATTGCCTGCTCAAGATACTCAAGCTCAAAGGTTGCGCGGTACAGACTAAGCAGCGCAAGCGCATATACCGCATAATCATCAAGCTGACCGTCATTTGCCGCCTCACCGTCGCGCCAGCGCACATACAGTCTGTTGTCGGCATCGGTCATATACTCCTCGATAAACCTATAAATTTCGATTGCCTCGTCAACATATCCGCTCCTTGCAAACGCGATTATCGTCCACGCATTCCAAGAAAGCAGGATTTTATCGTCGGTGTGCAGGCTTACACGGCTTTTGCGGTAGTCATAGAGCTTTTGCAGCCGCTCGGTATCCCACGGTGCTGCCTTGGATTCAATAAGATTGGGAATATTCACACGCTCCGTAATTCCGTACACGCTGCAAAATTCTTTGCCGTCCTTCTCGCCGAGAACGGATATTATTTCATCGGGGGTAAGGGTGTAGAACTTGCCCTCAACGCCATCACTGTCGGCATCCTGCCCGCAATAGCAGCCGCCCTCGGGTGATTTAAGCTCCCTCAGAATATACTCAGCCGTACGCTTTACAATACTTGCGTAGTACTCGCTCTGCATACGCTCTGACGCCTCGCTGTATGCCATAATCAGCAGCGCGTTATCGTACAGCATTTTCTCAAAATGCGGCTTGAGCCAGCGGTCGTCGGTAGAATAACGCGAAAATCCGCCGCCTATCTGGTCGAAAATGCCGCCTCGCGCCATTGCAGTGAGCGTTGTGCTTACCATCTCATTTTCGCCGCGCTGCATCAGAAACAGCAGATTGTGCGGTGTGGGAAACTTCGGTGCAGAGCCGAAGCCGCCCCATTTTGCATCAAAGCTGCGCTTCAGCGTTTTATGAGCCTTTGCCAGAAGCCCCTCGCTCGGCTCACCGCTTTTCGTGCTTTCGGCCGCGATTGCATTTGTTAGGCTCTCCCCTGCTAAAGCAAGGCTCTCGCGGTCTGTTTTCCAAAGCTGCGCGACACGCTCAAGCAAATCCACAAGTCCGGGCTGACCGTAGCGGCTGAATTTCGGAAAGTAAGTGCCTGCGAAGAACGGCTTCTGCTCGGGCGTGAGAAATACCGTCATCGGCCAGCCGCCCGAGCCCGTCATCGCCTGACACGCTCTCATATAAACTGCGTCAATATCGGGCCGCTCCTCGCGGTCAACCTTGATGCAGACAAAATCGTTGTTGAGCTTTTCCGCCACCTCTTCGTCCTCAAACGACTCGTGAGCCATCACATGGCACCAGTGGCAGGTCGAATACCCGATGCTGAGAAGCACGGGCTTGTCCTCGTTCTTTGCTCTGTCAAATGCCTCGGTGCCCCACGGATACCAGTCGACGGGGTTATCCTTATGCTGAAGCAGGTACGGCGATTTTTCATATTGCAATCTGTTCATAATCATTCCTCATATTCGTATTCAAACGATGCCTTGTCCGTTTCAAATTCAATGAGCGTTTCCCCGTCCTTCTGAAAGCGGTAGCTTGCTCGGCAGGCAGCACTCTCGTGGATTGTACGCAGCATTTCGCTTCCCACGGGTGCTTTCAGCGGCTGAGCGCTCTTCTCGAGCAGTTTTGCCGAAAGGGTGTATCTGCCCTGCTTGATAATTACCTCGTTGTCGGAAAGCTTCAGCACCCTTGCCCCGAGATAAGTGGCCAGTCGGTACTGTCTTCCCTGCCATAGTATCACACATATTATACCTGTAAAGCGGAGCATTGCAAAGGGAATTTGAGCAACGCTGAGCATTATAGAGCCGTCCTCAAAAAAGCTTTGCGTCCATACATATTCCGACGGAAATGAGCGCCCTCTGTCCCCCTCGATATATCCTAAGTCGTTTTCAAACCTATAGTTCTCGCCGTTTACGAAAATCTCGCCGTTAACACGGTGGCGCATACTCACAACGCTATGGCGGCATTCCATAAACGGCACAAGCTTGAACGGTCCCATAATGTCGTATTCAAGCGGTGTAAGCTCAGTGAATTTAAGCTCACCCTTTGCCAAAATTCCATCACCGTGCAGGTCAATTTACATCCCGTCCTTGCCGAATGCATTACCCTCAAGGTTTT
>JAZUJB010000098.1:0-17637 GCA_045642545.1 Oscillospiraceae bacterium | reverse complement strand
AGCATCAGAGCAACGGGTACGACCTGCAGGGTATCGGTCCAGTCTACCTTCTTAAGTCCGCTGAGCATCAGAATGCCGACATAGATGAGTGCGGCACTTGTTGCGGGAGGCGGAATGATTGCTGCGATGGGGGCGATGAACATGCAGGCGAGGAACATTACTGCAGTTGTAAGTGCGGTAAGACCCGTGCGGCCGCCTGCCTCAACGCCGGATGCGGATTCGATAAAGGTGGTGACGGTGGAGGTGCCGGTGCAGGCACCGGTAACGGTGCCGATTGCATCAGCAAACAGAGCTTCCTTCATCTTGGGCATCTTGCCGTTTTCGTCAATCATATCGGCGCGTGCGGCGGTGCCGACGAGAGTTCCGATAGTGTCGAACATATCAATCATGCAGAAGGTGATGACAAGCGTGATTGCGGTGAACCAGCCGATGTCTATGAAGGTCTTGAAGTCAAACTTGAAGAAGGTGATGCTCATCATATCCTTGACGGGAGGTACGAAGGATGCACCCTTGAGTGCTGCGAAGGGATTTACATCGAGGAAGATGAAGCTGCCTGCCCAGTAAACAATGCAGGAGATGAACATGCCGAGAATGACGGATGCCTTAACCTTCTTGTGGTCGAGAACGAAGATGGCGAATACGCCGATGAGCATGGTTACAACATACAGTACCAGCTGGGGGTATGCGCTGCCGACGGCTGCCTTTGCGACAGAGGGAGTGAGGCTGCCGAAGAAGGTGGACAGAACATAGAACGGGCCGCCGTTTTCGCTGTAGATGCCTGCGTTTGAGCCAAAGCCGATGTTGAGCAGCATAAGGCCGATTGCGGGAGTGATACCGATGCGGATGCCATAGGGAATTGCCTCGACGATTTTCTCACGGATGGAGAAGACGGTCAGGATTACGAAGAAGATGCCTTCAACGAGAATGATGCAGATTGCAGCGGGGAAGGCTTCCTCATAGCTGATGCCTGCGAGAGCTGCGATATTTGCAACGACAACTGCGAAGAAGGAGTTAAGACCCATGCCGGGAGCCATTGCGAAGGGCTTGTTTGCGGCAAAAGCCATAACGAGCATACCGATTGCGGAAGCAATGCAGGTTGCCATGAATACGGCGTTCCAAAGGGGAGTGCCGCTTGCAAAGTTTGTAAGAAGATTGGGGTTGAGTGCAATAATGTACGCCATGGTCATGAAGGTGGTAAGACCGGCAATGATTTCGGTGCGGACATTAGTGCCGTTTTCCTTGAGCTTAAATACCTTATCCATTTTTTCTTTATCTCCTAACGATAAAAAATACATCGAAAAATATATCATTTTGGATGTATAAAGTCAATAAATAAAAACGGGAAATTTGTATAATTATGCATGAGGCAATGCAAAAGCGCAGCTTATTAAAAGCTGCGCCGAAATAACTGCTTATAAACCGAGAATTTTGACTGTCCAACGGTCCTGACGGCCGTCGAAGTATTTTTCGAGAACCTGCGTAAAAACGGGGTTGCCGCTTGCAATTGCAAACAGAGTCATCGATGATTTGAGCTTCATATCATCGGGGTAGCCCATAACTGCGGTTGCGTTGTCGCCGTCAAGTGCGAGCAGCGCTTCGGAGATTTCAACAAGTCGAGGGCCGAGAACGGGGTGCGCGTAGTATTCCTTGGCCTCCTGCAAATTGCTTATGGCGTAGAACTGAGCGGTGGCGCTGTGGCCGAGACCGTCAATCTGCGGGAAGATGTACCACATCCAGTGGCTTCTTTTGCGGCCGCTTCTGATTTCACTGAGTGCGGCATCATACGAGTGCTCCTGCGCGGTAATGAAACGGGTTAAATCGTAAGACATAATTGTACCTCTTTGATGATTCGGAGTAGTTTAAGGCTCCGCATTGTCCGGTGCTTATCTTTTCAGTCGAATTTGTACTTGTGCTGAGTTCTTGCTGCCCACCATTCATCTACGGCGGACTTAGGCTTGCTTTCTTCGGGAGCAGCGGCTGAGCCTTCACCGCCGCCGACAAGCTGCATAAGCTCCTCCTCGGTGAGAAAAGCCAGACGCTCGTGCAGTGAATTCATATCCGCTCTTGCGGCATTAAACTGCTCTCTTCTCTTTGCCATAAGCGTTACCTCCGTGAAATCGGAAAAGCTGTGTTTAATAAAGTCTATCACAAAACGAAAAAAAGAACAACAAAAATGCTGTCCGCGAAAAGCATAAAAAAATTCCTGAACCGAAATGGTTCAGGAATCTGGTGGGGGATGGTGGATTCGAACCACCGAAGGCATTGCCAGCAGATTTACAGTCTGTCCCCTTTGGCCACTCGGGAAATCCCCCATATACATATTAAGTTTAGCTTCGCCAGTGGAGCTGGTGGACGGACTCGAACCCCCGACCTGCTGATTACAAATCAGCTGCTCTACCAACTGAGCTACACCAGCACGATACCGGCTTGAATATAATAGCAAACCATATTGTGTTTGTCAACAACTAAATTTCAAAATCCAAAATATTTTTGCACAACGGAGGAGATAAGGATGACACTTAACGAAATGTCATATGAATACAGGAAAACCGGCGAGCTGTGCCGAACGAGATTGGAGGAGCTCAACAACAGGATAGAAAACGAAAAAATGTGCGAGATGGAAAGACTGCGTCTGCGCAGGAAAGCATATATGCTGTCGGTTATGGCGCGCGACGCAATCGCAACCTCACGCTACCTCGGAAATTATTACGGAGATGATGAAAATGCAGGAAAAGAAGCTGAATATGTTTGCTAAGGAGTCCGAGTATAAGGCGCTCCGCCAGTTTATCAAAATAGTTGAGTCGAGCGATGACGGCGGAATGGCAGGTGCGGTACGCAGGGCAATAGACAACGACCTCACTGCCCGTCAGAAGCAGCTTGTGTATATGTACTACCTTGAGCAGATGCGCATGCAGGATATTGCCGACGAGCTCGGGCTGCACATTTCGAGCGTAAGCCGCACAATCAAGCGCGGCAGAAGCCGCCTTAAAAACTGCCTGCGCTACGGCGGCCGGGCGCTGATTGACGCAGTAGAGGATTAATGCGGTTTACGCAAGGAGCAAAGTGTGATATACTCGTGCCGTGCTGAAAGGAGCATGGCGTGAAAACTAAAAAGAAAAAGAAAAATAAACCTATACATATAATATTACTTGCACTGTTCGTGATGGCGCTTGGGGTTTTGGTTATGAAGTCCTACAGAATGCACCGCCTTGAAGTAAGCTCAGATGCGCATTACGGGCAGGTTCAGGTGTTTAACGGCGATACATATGTGTGGGTAGTCCCCGAAAGCGGCGTTGAGAAAAACACGCTTACCTCCGATGACTTCGCACTTGACGAGGAGGGCAGACCTACCTATGTCGGCGGCGAATTCAAGGCAATCCGCGGCGTTGATGTTTCGCAGTATCAGGGCGACATTGACTGGCAGGCCGTGTATGACAGCGGCATTCGCTTTGCGATTATCCGCGCAGGCGGCAGATATTACGGCAGCGGCGAGCTGTTTACCGATGACTGCTTTGCAAAAAATCTTGAGGGCGCAAAGGCTGCGGGACTCAAGGTCGGCGTTTACTTCTTCTCGCAGGCGGTTACCGAGGACGAGGCGCGCGAGGAGGCAAGGTACACAGCGCAGCTTATAGGTGATACCGAACTTGAACTGCCCGTTTTCTTTGATTGGGAGCGCGTATCCGACTCCGAGTCAAGAACCTATGACCTCGGCGGTGCCGCACTTACCGACTGCGCCGTTGCATTCTGCGAGGAAACGGAGGCACTCGGCTTTGACGCCGGCGTGTATGTCTATTCCGAAACGGGCTATTACGGCTACACGCTTTTAAGACTCAGCGATTACACCATATGGAACTCAAGCATCGGCAATTATCCGTATTTCTATTACGCGCACTCAATGTGGCAGTACAGCTTCAAGGGTGCGGTTGACGGCATTGACCACGACTGCGATATGGATATGATGTTCATTAAATAAAAAAATCCCTGACTGTAAAGTCAGGGATTTTTTTGCTAATCGTCGATGCTGTCGGGCAGCTTCGGAGCGGAGTATTTTGCATCTTTTGAAGCTTCAACCGCCGCCTTGGCAGCCTCAAGCTCGGCGCGCATAAGCTCGATTTTCGTATCGCTTTCCTGAAGTTCATCGAACAGTGTAGCAAACTTACCCTCGGGGCAGTCGCGATTCTGGTCGTAATACATTCTGCCGATTTCTATGAAAACCTTTTTCTGCTCCTCAAGCTCGCCGTTAATCTGAAGATTGAGCTTTGCAATGTTTGCGTAGCATCTTGCTGTTGTAGTGCCGCGGTCGTATGCGTCCTTCATTGCGCCGCTGTCCACAATTTCCTTGGCCTTTTTGCCGACAGCATTGATTGTGCCCTTAATCATGCTTTTGTAATCTGCCATATTACGCTCCTTCTGCTCTGTTAACGAACAAATCCTCGGGCTTATGCTCCTTGCGGGCGTTGACTATCAGCACAACGAGTGCGGCACCTGCGCTAATCGCGGCTAAAAGCTGCGAAACGCGGATATCGCTTGAGCCGATATACAGACTGTCGGTGCGCAGACCTTCAACCCACGCTCTGCCCAGTCCGTACCATAATATGTACAGCCAGAAAATCTGACCGTCATATTTGCGCCTGCCCTTTTTTGACCAGATGTGCAGCGCGATAAAGCCTATGAAATTCCACAGACTTTCGTAAAGGAAGGTCGGGTGAACATATATGGTTTGACCGTTAGGCGAGGTCAGTCCCATGCGGCAGAAAACATCGGTGATACCGCCGAAGGCCTCGCGGTTAATGAAGTTGCCCCAGCGACCGACGGACTGTCCGATAAGCAGGCCGAAGGCGGTGAGGTCTGCAACAGCGAGCATACGGAATTTCTTTGCTCTGCACCAGAAATAGGCGGTGATAATGCCTGCGATTATGCCGCCGTAGATGGCAAGGCCGCCATCGCGCACGGCAAATATCTTGTTAGGATTTGCAAGGAAATAGTCAAGCTTGAACAGAACATAGTATAGTCTTGAGCCGACAATGCAAATCGGAATGAGCCAAATAACAAGCTCGTACAGGTCATCGGCCTTGAGGCCGAATTCACTTGCGCGGTGCGCGCAGTACATAGCGGCAAGAACAAAGCCGAGAGCGATTATTGCGCCGTAGAAATAAACCTCAAGACCGAAAAGATTGAAGCTGAACGGGGGATTGATGTGCCAATCCCCGAACATCGGGAAGCTTATTTCGGCGTTTCTCATCATTGTTGATACTACTTCGTTCATTGTGCCACCCTGTTAATCGGTAAAATAACGCTCATTGCAAGTCTGTCAGCAGCCATATAGGTGGTCAGAAACTCCTCGCATTCCTTGACATCGATGCTTTCAAGCACCTCAAAGCTGTCCAGTGTGCAGTAGTCGCCGAAAAGACCGGTTACGAGCGAAATACATATGCTGTCAAAGTCCTCAAGTCCGCGCAGTCTTGCACCGAAGGATGCCTTCTTGGCGCGGTTGAATGCGTCAATATCAAGACCGTTCTGACGAACGCCGTCGATTGCAGCGCTGATTTCCTTTATAACGCGCTCGGGAGCTGCGCTTTCGCCGCCGAGCATAATGGTTGCCGTGCCTGCAGTGTAGTCAATTTCATAGTCGTAGTCACGGTTCAGCACGCCCTCGGAGTACAGACGGTTGTAAAAATCGCCTGAGGAGCCGAATAGAGTGCGCAGCGCAAGCTGTGCAACGATTTTCTGACGCAGCAGAGCCTCGCCCTTGCCGGCGGGGGTAACCTTTGCGCCGATAAGAAACTGCGGCGCGGAGACCTCCATCTTTTCCTCGTGGTATGCCTCGAGCGGGAACTCGGATTCCTTTTCACCGAGGTCGGCAACGGGAATTTCGGCTCTGTCCTTGGGGAGTATTTCCTCGGCAATTGCGTAAATTCTTTCGGGATCGCAGTCGGCCGCAACGCAAAGCACCATATTTGACGGTGCATAGAATGCGCTATGGCAGTTGTAAAGAGTTTCGGCGGTAATCTCGGCAATGCTCTCAACGCTGCCTGCAACCTGGTCGCGCACGGGATTGTGCTCGTACAGCAGACGCATCAGGCGGTTGTACACAACATAGCCTGCGCTGTCCTCGACCATGCCGATTTCCTGACCGATGATGCCCTGCTCCTTGTCGACGGTTTCGTCGGTGAAATAGGGAGTGGATACAAAGCGCAGCAGCATACGCAGGTTTTCTTCAAAGCCCGTGGTGCAGTCAAAGTAGTATGCGGTCATACCGCTTGAGGTAAATGCATTGGGCTGAGCGCCGTTTGCAGATAGAGTGCTCAGTGCATTGTCACCGTCGGGCATATCAAACATCTTGTGCTCGAGAAAATGCGCAACGCCTGCGGGAGTGTCGTGCCACTGACCGTTTAGGAAAAATCTGCGGTGAGCGCCGCCGTAGTTTGTTGCAAATACGGCATAGCAGAGCTTGAAGCCCGGCTTGGTAACAACATTGATTCTCAGTCCGTTGGGGAGAATACCGGTGTACAGAGCTTCGCCGATTTTTGAAAAATGCTTACAGTTCATCGTCTTCTCCTTCCTCCTCGTCATCTGCTCCGCGCAGGAAATAGATTGCGTCAAGCACAACGCTTTCCGCGATTTCAACTACATCCTCGCGGCTTACATCTTCAACAAGGGCTGCAAGCTCGTCGGGAGTAAAGTCAAGTCCTTCAATGGTGTTTGCAAGGTAAAAGCCCTCAAGCTCGCCCTGCGAATCAAGGCAGGCGCGCAGGTCGGAGGCTACGCTGCGCTTTGCAGCCTCAAGCTCCTCGTCGGTGATATCGCCGCTTCTGACAGCCTCAAGCTGTGCGAGAATTTCAGCCTTTGCCTGCTCAACCTTGTCAAAATCAACGCCTGAGGATACAAGCATAAGACCCTTGTGGGTGTCGACAATGGAGCTTGCGTAATAGCAAAGAGAAAGGCGTTCGCGCACATTCATAAACAGCTTTGAGGTAACGCAGCCGCCGTAAACCGCGTTGAATACATAGATTGACGCAAAGTCGGGCTCATCCATGCAGTCACCGAGGCGGAAGCCCATGCACAGCTTGCCCTGGGTTACATTCATCTCTTCCTCAAACATACGCACAGACTCCTCGACAGTGTTCATGCGAATGTCGGTGCCGATTTCGTAGTCAATCTCGCCTCTGGGCATACCGCACAGAGCGTCGGCAAGAATCTGCGCAACCTTTTCACCGTCCATGCTGCCGCAGTAGAAAATCTCAACGGGGCTTGTCGCAATGAGGTTGCGGTAGTGCTTTGTCAGCTTCTGATAGTAAATGCCCTCGGCGGTATCCTCTGTGCCGAAACGCGATACCGCATAGTCCTCGTAGCAGCACATCTGCTCAAGCAGGCGGTATATCGAGTAAGAGCGCTTGTTGTTCAGTCTGCTGCGGATGGTTTCAAGCAGCTTTTCCTTTTCGCTCTCAACATACTTCGGCAGGAACAGACCGCCCTTGGTGTTGGGCGAAAGCAGCATCTCGCAGATGAGATTTGCTGTCTGCTCGAAAACGCTGCTGCCTGCAGGCAGATACTTGTCATCGGGGAAGCTGGAGTAAAAGCCGATGCACTGAATTTCGCCGATTTTGCGGACAATGGGCTCAATTCCCGTGCCGTAAAGCTCATCAAGCTCCGAAGCGATGGACTCCATATCGGGATGATACCTTGTGCCGCGGCGAAGCACAAAAGCCGTGATGGCATTGAGTGCGGCATTCTCGCGGTCAAGCTGAGTGAGCAGATTAATGCTCATGCAGCCGGTTTTGAATTTGTCACTGCGCAGGGCGGTGAGCCATACGCCGGGGATAATTTCTGTTCTGACGGTTTCCATCAGGAAGCCTCCTTCACAGTAGATTTCAGATAATAAACCAGTATAGCACACTTTTTAATTATATGGTATACCTTTTCCGTCGTATTTTTCGCCGTCAAGCGTAATTTCTTCGGGTGAAATAACAATATCGTGCGTTTTACCGCTGCCGTCTGTCCATTTAACCCTGCACTCGGGGAAGTTATCGGGCAGAGCGGGACGGATATAAAGTGCGCCCGACCACAGCTTCAGACCGAGAAGCTCCTCGCACACAACGCGGAAGTACCAGCCGGACGAGCCCGTGTACCATGTCCAGCCTGCCTCACCGATGTGGTCGGGGCAGCCATAAACATCGGCGGCAAGCACAAACGGCTCTGCCATATACCGCTTTAAGTCGTGACTTTCGGGCAAAAGGTCGCACAGAATACCATAGCCGTCGTTTACACGCCCGGTGCGCAGACACGCCATTGCAAGCCAGATAGCCGCGTGAGTGTACTGACCTCCGTTTTCTCTGAAGCCCGGGCCGTAGCTCTGAATATATCCGGGGTCGCGCTCCGAGCCGTAAAACGGTGGAGTGAAGAGCTTTATAATCCCGTTTTCGCGGTCGTAAAGCTCGGCAAGCGCGCTGTCAAGCGCCATATCAACGCGGCTGTTTGATGCCTCGCTGCACATAACCGCCCAGCTTTGCGCAATTGAGTCTATGCGGCAGCAGCTGCAGTCTTTTGAGCCGAGGGCCTGCCCGTCGGGCCAGTATCCGCGAAGATACCAACTGCCGTCCCATGCGTTGTCGGCAGCCTTTCCGCAGGCGGCTGCCTTTGCGCGGCAGTCGTCCGAATTTGGTTGACATAACATAACAAGCAAGTCCGCAAACCGCTTAACGGTGTGAGCGAAAAACCAGCTGAGCCAGACGCTTTCACCGCCGATTCTGTCCATGCCGTCGTTCCAGTCGCCGCTGCCGAACAGCAGAAGTCCGTGCGTACCCGTGCCGCGATTTGCGCAGCAATCAACTGCGCGCCTTGCGTGCTCCAGAACGGTTTCGGCAAGGTCTGAGCGCAGGGGAGTCTCGTATCTGTCTGCCTCGTGTACTTCAAGAGGCTTTGAGTTTACATAATATACAAGCTCGGAGCAGATGTCAGTATCGCCCGTCTTTTCAACATACTCGCACAGCGCCCATACAAGCCATAGCATATCGTCTGAGCAACGGGTGCGGACACCCTTTTCACCGTCGGGCATCGAGTGCCACCAGTGCATGACATCACCCTCAAGGTACTGATGCGCACAGCAGCTAATAATCTGCTGCCGCGCAAGCTTCGGGGAGACGAGCAGCATATTAACTGCGTCCTGCAGCTGGTCGCGGAAGCCGAAGGCGCCGCCGCTCTGATAGACAGAGCATCTGCCCATAAGTCTGCATGCAACGGTCTGATATACTGCCCAGCCGTTCAGATAATGCACGAAGGGTGCTGCTCCCGCAAAGCTCAGCTTCTTGAGCTCGCGCAGCCACGAGGCCTTGACCTTTTCAAGCGCCTGCTTTGCAATGTCAGGTTTACATAAATCCAAAAGTTTGCTATCCTCGCAACAGCCGCAGACAATGACGGATACGGGCTGGCAGTTGAATACCGCGCCGAAAACGGGTGCGGATAAATTGTCGGTCTTACCGTCAAATTCCCCGCGCTGCCAGGAAAATAGGTCACATGTCCAGCCGAGCACCTGTTCGGATACCGCGGCCTTGAATTCAAGGTCGGGGATTGCGGAGCGAGTGTTTGTTGCTTTGAACATAGAGTTTACATAACTAATACCAACGCCGAGGTAATCATCTTCACTGTCGGCAAGCTGAAGTTCGGTTTTCCACGCAAGCTGTCCCGTAACATTGCCGCAGACCTCGATAATAAAAACTCTTGCATCGACATCGCAGGGAACAAATGCGGTGCAGCGAATGCCCGTTGACCCGAAGCTTTTTTCCCACACCGCATAGCCGAAGCTGTAGCGCACGCGGCAGGGAATGCCGTCAGATGCGGCAAAAATGCTGTATCTTCCGCTGTGGCAGACATATTCAAGGCTCTCGGGACCCAGCACTGCATAAGGGTCGTTCACCCATCGGTTAATGCGCATTTCCCGCGCGTTTTTAAGCCACATGTTGCCGCTGCCGCAGTCGGTGGCGTAATAGCCGAACGAGCCGTTCGTGAGTATATTTGCCCATACCTTTGGCGGCAAAGAACGGTTTACATAAAACACGAAGCTGCCGTCATCATCGTAATCGTATTTCGGAACGCAGTCCGATCTGCGCGGTGTGGCTGCGGGCAGAATATATCTGCGGTCTGTTCTGCGTTCTGCTGCCGGTCTGCCGATAACAACCGAGGCCGAGCTCAAGATACACTCGCCTGCGGAAACGGGCAGAATTCTTATACCGCCGTGAGCGCCGATAAGCGCCTCAAGTCCGTGCGCAGCGAGAATATCACGCACTCGGCTGTAAACCGGACGCTGATACTCACCGCCCTCATCGGTCAGAAGCACGAGGTCGGCAAATATACCGCAGCTTCGCAGCAGACAGAACTGCTTTGTCAGCGCCTCCGCAGTCTCGGCATTAAGCTCTCTGTCGGGGCAGGCGATTATCGGCATATCGCCCGATACGCCGTACTGCCATAGCTTTTTCTTTGAAACGAAGGGCTTTTCTGCAGAGCGAAACCATAGTGGCCTTATAAGTGCCATGGCTGAGTCTACCTGCCTTGCGTCCATTCCCATAAGCGAGGCGCAGGCTGAGGGCATTGCGCCAAATTCGGCAGGACCGATTGCAAGCATGTGCTGAGCGCCCGTGTAAGCCTCGTCGGGCGTGAATCCGACACAGAGCGCAAAGCGAGCGCCTGTGCGTTCGCCTGCTTTGAGATTTAGGGCAACCGACGCCGTAACAAAGGGAGCGGACAAAAAGCCGAGACTTCCGTTTCTGTCGGCGCGAAGCGACATTTTTCTGTCGCAGGCAAGGCAAAGCCATACCTCGCGCTGTCTGCCGCGCGGCAGGCGGTGCAGTATGAGGCAGTTGCCGTCTGTATGAGCCTCCATACCGAGCCGCCAATACGCAGGATGGTTAACATAATCGTTGCAATCAGCAAGCACGGGCTCAAAGGAGAATACAAGCTGAGCGCCTTCAATTTCGCACTTCGGATTAATCTCAACAATGCGAAGCTCGCCGTTTTCGCTGCCTGCGGCGGCAATGCTTGTCTTAACATCAAAGCGGTCTGCGGAAAGCGTGTAGCTGCAGGTAATTTCGCTGAGCTCCCAAATGAATTTGCCATTTGCATCGGACTCGGGCAGAAGCGAAATTCTGCTGTCGGAGTATTCGATATGCATTTCTGCGCCGTGGCCTTCGCCTGTCTGACGGAATGGCGGTCTGAATATCAGCATCTCTCCGCAGGTCGATGCCGCGACACCATTTTCAGTTAACATAATGTTATACACGCCGTTTGACAGAACGGCGCAGTGCGGGTTTTCAAAGTCAATATCCTCGCCGCGCTTTGCCCATTGCTGATTTGCAATTCGCTGCGGCTTTTCAAAGCCGCCCTCACCGAGCTTCAGCACCGCGGCGTTGACGGGCAGCTTTTCCTTGAGCAGACCTCTGTACGCGTGCATCGCGGGGTCTGCCATAAACCTGCGTGTTACGATGCCGTCGGACAGACAGTTTGCAATGGCAAGCATGCTCATACCCAAGTGATGCGCCATATAGCAGCGCACGCGCTCACCCTCGGCACTTCGGCAGCGCGAGGGAGTAAAGTCGATTGCCTCGATAAAGCCGAAGCGGCCCCTTGCACCTGCGTTTTCAAGCCTGTGCAGATTTGAAATTGCAGCCTCGGGCTCAATGAGAAGCGCAAGAAAGCTTGAATAGGGGGAGATTACAAGCTCCGAATTCTGACCGCGCTTTAGCGCAAGCTGAGCGCAGCCGTGAGCCTTGTAGCGGTAATTCAGCGCGGGGTCGAGCGAGAAAAATGCGCTTTCGGATATGCCCCACAGCTTAGACTCGCTGCGTCTGCGCTTTTGAACATACATGCAGTACTTTGCGGTTTCATATAGCAGGCTGTCGCGTGTAAGCGGTAGGAAAAGCTCGGGCATGAGGTACTCAAACATAGTGCCCGTCCAGCTTGCCATACCCTGATAACCGCCGCAGGAGCGCATTGCTCTTGAAAGCCTGCGCCAGTGTCTGCGCGGCACATCGCCCTTTGCAACGGCAAGGTAGCTTGTAAGCCGCGCCTCGCTTGCCATAAGGTCGTAATAGCTCTGTGAGGGAGCGTTTTTTTCAAGGTCGATGCCTATGGTAAACAGTCTGCGGCTTTTGTCGTAGAGTATCGAAAAATCCATAGGCTCCATAAGCCGCTCAACGCGTGCGGCAAGCTCGGGGCGCTTGTGCTCTGTCAGACCGTTTTTGAGCGTCAGAAGCGATGCGTAGAGATTGCCGCTGTCAACGGTGGAGATATACCTCGGCTCAAGGCAGCGCAGCGTGCGTGTGTCGTACCAGTTGCAGAAATGCCCGTAAAATCTCGGCATACGCTCAAGCGAGGTGAGCATGTTATTTATGATTTCAAAGGCCTTGCCGTTTTTGTCAATGCCGAGGTCAAGCGCGCACATTGCGGAAACGAGCGCAAGACCGATGTTTGTAGGCGAGGTGCGGTGGGCAATACCCACGGGCGGCTGTTCCTGATAGTTGTCGGGCGGCAGATAGTTGTCCTCGGGTGAGCAGAAGCGCTCAAAATATGCCCATATCTCCCCGGCGCATTCAAGCAGAAATGCTCTGTTTTCCTCGGATAATTCCTTTGCGGGCTTCGCGGGGAAGGTTAGCAAAAGCGCGGCAAGCGGCGCAATAAGCCACAGAAAGCCTACGGCTCTGGCAAAAAAGCCTGTGGCAAAAGCGATAAGAACAAGTCCTGCAAGGGGGGCAAACCACATGTTGCGGTAATAGCTTGCTATGCTGCGCTTTTTTAGCTCGCTTTGCGCCGCAGTTTCCCATTCAAGCAGATTTTTATGACTTACGCCCATTCGCCAAAGCGCCGTAGCGGCTGCCGAAATGCAAATCCATGCCTCGTAGGGAAGCAGAAAAAGCCGCAGAACGGTCTGCACGAATGCTGCACAAACGCCCTTTAACAGTCTGCTGTGATATTTGATTTGCGTATCGGTCGTGCGGCTTGTGCCGAGTTCGGTCAGAGCGATTAAAAGCCTTGATGCAAGTGCTAAAAGTGCTGCCCACGCGGCAAGCGCGAGCCCATGCTCAGTGAGCATAAGCCCGAGAAGAATTGCGGCAAAGGTCAGCGGAGCAACAAGACTGCGACGCAGAGAATCAAAAAGCCTGAAGCGCTCAATGTCGGGGATTTCCGACTCGCGCGTGAATATCCAGCCTGCATTCTGCCAGTCGCCGCGAGTCCATCGGTGACTGCGGCGATAGTAGGCAACGGGCGTTGAGGGGAATGAGTCCGTAAACTCGGTGTCGCTCATATATCCGCCGCGCAGATATGCGCCCTCAAGCGCATCGTGCGAGAGCACAAGACCGTCGGGCAGGTGCTCCCTTGAGCAGACATACAGCGCTTCGGCATCGATAATGCCCTTGCCTGAAAATCCGCCGCGGTCGAATAAATCCATATATATCTCGCCGCACAGCGAGGAGTACGGCTCAGTGCCGCCTACACCTGCAAATATGCGCGAAAAATCAGTTGCACCCACGGAGGAAAGCTCGTAGCTCATGCGGGGGTGAATAATGCCGTGCCCCGAGGTTACGCAGCCGCGCTGTCTGTCAAGCCTCGGTCTGTTGAGCGGGTGCGTGATTGCGCCTATAAGCTCGGAAATCGAGTCGGGTGTTGGCGTGGTGTCGCTGTCAAGGGTGAGAATGTACTTTGCACCCTCAAGACGAAGCGCATCACCTGCCGAAACCTGCAGCTCGGAGTCTTTTCCGCAAAGCAGCGCGGCAAGCGCAAGCACAGCGCCGCGCTTACGCTCAAAGCCCGAAAATCTGTGCCGGGCTGTATCCTCCGTTCTAGGACGGGTGAACAGATAAAACCCTCCGCCGTACCTTTCGTTCAGCTCGTTTATTGCAGCTTGGGCTGCGTCTGTAAGCTCCGCGTCGTTTGCGCTTACTGCAGTATCCGCCTCGGGCAGGTCGGCAAGAATTCCGAACATGAGATTTTTGCCGCAGCGTCTGTTGGTCAGCGAAAATTCCTCAAGCCTGCGCGCAAGCTTCTGCGCGGAATCCTTGCCCGTGATAAGCGCAGATATGACGCAGACGGTTTTCGCATCATCGGGAACGCCGTTTTTAAGCTCAAGCCTCGGCAGCCTGCGCGGCTCGACCGAAAGCAGAATTATATAATCAAGCAGATTTTTAGTAAGCTCGGATATGGGCAGCACAAGCAGCAGCGCGGCAACAACGCTATGCGATAAAAATCCGCAAAGCAGCGATAAAAACAGCGTCAGCAGCACATTTGCGGCGATATAGCCCGCACCGCTTCGCGTTTTGATGCTTTTGCCGGCGGGCTTGACAAAAAGATGATAGCCCACATGGCGGGCATCGCCCTGCGCCTGATTGCAGAGCTTGATGATGTGCCGCGCAAGGTAGTGCTCCTCCATGGAGTTTGCCCTTGCAAGCGCGGATAGCCTTTCGCGGTAATATGCGCGGCTTACATCGTCCATCTCGGGATAAACTCCCGAAGGGTCGGACATAAGAAGCTTTTCAGAGATATCCACACTCTCAAGCAGCTGCTGCATATCAAGTCCGCCCACAAGCCGAAGCGAGGTGAATGCAGCGGCAATACCGTCGGTTAATTCCTCGGGTGTGTTTGTTGTGAGAAGCTCGTTGCAAAGTCCGGCAAGCCTGATTATCAGAGCAGCGCGCAAAGCGGCAGGGAAGAGGTAAAGCTCTTTTCTCGGCAAAACGGATACAACCTGGTAGCCGTCAAGAAAAAGCCTGCAGCGCTCCTCGGTAACGCTGCCGTTACCTGCATTTACCAGTGCTCTGCACAGCTCAAGAAGAATAAGCCCACTGTCAGAGGACCGCAGATGCTTTTCTCTTTCAAACGCAGACTGCGCACTTTTTGCCTCGCGCACGGCAATGTAGCGGTTGTCGAGAAGCCACTCGCAGGCAGTCGGAATGCTTGCTGCTGTGCCGAAGCGGGCTTCAATTTTTTCGTAAGCGGTGTTTATATCCCGCACTGCGCCTGCAAGCTGCGAAATCAGCTCCTTTGCCGGTACCGACTGCGTGTATTTGTTAAGCCTTGCGGTCTGCTGCGCAAGCTTAATGAGTCTGTCGTTTTCGATGTATTTGCCCTGCGTATTCATTAAAATGACCTCCGAAAATCATTTTGTAGTCATAAATGACAGTTTTGCCGCAAATACTCAAATATATTCTGCATATCTGACAAGATAATTTACTTGACAGCAGTGAGCGGGTGTTGTATACTCTGTAAAGTAAAAAACATTTACAAGGAGGCTGAGCACCGTGGATAGCAGCAGAGTGATGCGAACAATGCTGTTTGATTTTTACGGCGAGCTGCTTACGGACAAGCAGCGTGAGTACTTCGACCTCCATTACAATGAGGACCTTTCCCTTGCCGAGATTGCCGAACAAAGCGGCATTTCCCGTCAGGGAGTGTGGGACATAATCCGTCGCGCGGAAGCAGCGATGACGGAGATTGAAGAGAAAACGGGACTTATTAAGCGCTTTAACGAGCAGGGCGAGGCAATCGCCGAGCTCAAGGTAAAACTTTGCGAGCTCGAGGAGCTTACCGAGGGCAGAGCAAGGGAGCTTGCAAGGTCCGTTTCCGAAAAGCTTGACAGTCTTAAGTAGGAGGCAACGCAATGGCATTTGAATCATTATCCGATAAGCTGTCCGCTGCCTTTAAGAAGCTGCGCGGCAAGGGCAGACTGACCGCAGCCGATGTCAAGGAAGCCATGCGAGAGGTGCGAATGGCACTTCTTGAGGCCGATGTCAGCTACAAGGTCGTAAAGGAATTCACCAAAAATGTGACCGAGCGCGCCTCGGGCGCCGATGTACTGGAGGCACTTTCTCCGGCGCAGATGGTCATTAAAATCGTAAACGAAGAGCTCGTAAAGCTGATGGGCAGCGAAAATCAGCGCCTGAACATCGGCTCAAAATCCCCGAGCGTTGTAATGCTCGTAGGTCTGCAGGGCGCAGGTAAAACCACCAACGGTGCAAAGCTTGCGGCATATATGAGAAAGCAGGGCAAGCGCCCGCTGCTCGCCGCATGCGATATTTACCGTCCCGCAGCAATCAAGCAGCTCGAAACCGTAGGTAAGCAGCTTGATATCCCCGTGTTCCAGATGGGAACAACAAATCCCGTCGATATCGCAAAGGCTGCGATTGAGCACGCAAAGAAGCACGGCAACGACCTTGTGTTCCTCGATACCGCAGGTCGTCTGCATATAGATGAAGAGCTTATGGCTGAGCTTCAGAACATCCGCGATGCCGTTGAGCCTGCGGAAATCCTGCTCGTTGTCGACGCGATGACAGGTCAGGACGCGGTCAATGCGGCAAACGCGTTTGACGAAGCGCTCGGCGTAACGGGCGTAATGCTCACAAAGCTCGACGGCGACGCACGAGGCGGTGCGGCGCTGTCCATCAAGGCAAGCACCGGCAAGCCGATAAAGTTCATCGGCGTAGGCGAAAAGCTTGACCAGATTGAGCCGTTCTATCCCGACCGTATGGCATCGAGAATTCTCGGCATGGGCGATATGCTCACCCTCATTGAGAAGGCAGAGCAGAGCTTTGACGAGAAAAAAGCGCTTGAGATGGCCGAGCGCATGAAGGCAAACCGCTTCTCGCTGTCCGATTATCTCGAGCAGATGCGTTCACTCAAGGGCATGGGCGACCTCAACGACCTCGCGGGAATGATTCCCGGTCTTGATGCAAAGGCACTCAAGGGCGCAAAGGTCGACGAAAAGGGTATGAGTCACATGGAGGCAATAATCCTCTCGATGACGCAGGCAGAGCGCGATGACCCGTCAATCCTCAACGCAAGCCGCAAAAAGCGCATTGCGGCAGGCAGCGGCACAAGTGTTGTCGAGATAAACAGACTGCTCAAGCAGTTTGAGGCAATGCAGACCATGATGAAGCAGCTTTCCGGCAAGAACATGAAGAAGCTTCAGAAGAAATTCGGCGGTATGGGCGGCGGAATGCCCGGCCTCGGCGGATTTAAGTTCTAACAGCTTACTTACGCAAATGCGTTTGTAATATAGAAAATGAAAATTTGGAGGTGAAATATAAATGGTAAAGATCAGACTTCGTAGAATGGGCGCAAAGAAGGCACCTTACTACCGTATCATCGTAGCTGACTCCCGTAGCCCTCGTGACGGTCGTTTCATCGAAGAAATCGGCACTTATGATCCCATGGCAGAGGATGCACAGAAGATCAAGGTCGACATGGAGCGCGCACAGTACTGGATCGCAAACGGCGCACAGCCCACCGAAACCGTACGCGGCCTGCTTAAGAAGGTCGAGGCCTAATAAGGAGAATCTACCGGCATGAAAGAACTTTTGACCTATATCGTGCAGAGCCTCGTCGATCATCCCGACGAAGTTTCTGTGACCGAGCGCGAAGCCGGCGGCGAGACCGTATTTGAAGTGCGAGTCGCTGACGGTGATATGGGCAAGGTCATTGGCCGGCAGGGCAGGATCGTCAAGGAGATCCGTATACTCATGCGGGCTGTTGCCCAGAGAAAGGGCAAGAAGGTATCAGTCGATATCATGGACTGATAATATTGAAAAGGGCTACCCCTCGGTAGCCCTTTTAGACTATTTTCAATCACTGCTCCAGTTTGAAAAACGGAGGAAT
>JAZUJB010000097.1:0-26255 GCA_045642545.1 Oscillospiraceae bacterium | reverse complement strand
TCCGAGTGACTAGATTTGAACTAGCGGCCTCTTGAACCCCATTCAAGCGCGCTACCATCTGCGCTACACCCGGATTTCTAACGCCCGATTATAATAACACATTCATTCGACAAATGCAATACCTATTTTCAAAAAAATTAAAAAAATTCCCCCGTGCAAAATACGGGGGGGATTGGGCGGCGCGCCGTAGGGATTTACAGCCTTGAAAGAATCTGTTTCCCGCAATGCTTCGTTAAAAAGCCTCGGAATACATATCCGGTATTCCTGCGTTTTTTGCCTCGCCTTGCAGAAATTATTTAACTTTCAAGGTGCTACGCAGTTTTGAGATAGCAATTTTTCGCTCAGACAAATAACAAAATTCCGGTAATACTGGCTATGTATTACCGGAATTTTTTGTGTAGTATGGGCGGAAAAGAGCAGGTCAAAACCTATAAATCCCTACGGTGCACCGCCCTTTAATTATTTTTTTACAGGGCACTGCATACCTGTATTGTCAATGGTATAGTCGCCGGTGAGAAGAAGCTGCGACACGGGAACGATGGTGTAGCCGTCTGCTAAAAGCGACTCGATAATTGCAGGCAGGGCTTCGGGCGTGTGCTTTGCCGCATTGTGGAACAGAACGATGCTGCCTGCTTTGACATTGTTAAGCACGCGGCTTGTGATTTCATCAGCGGAAAGATCCTTCCAGTCAAGACTGTCAACATCCCACTGAATTACATTCATATCCATACCGTTTACGGTAGACACGACCGTGTCATTGTATTCACCGTAGGGGCAGCGGAAAAGGGTAGGGCGCACACCCGTGACTTTTTCGATTTTGTCGTTTGAGGTGTTGATGTTTGCGGTAATCTGCTCTGCGCTGAGCTGCGCAAAATGTGCATGGTCGTCGGAATGGCTCATTACCTCGTTTCCTGCATCGTGCAGCGCCTTTACGGATTCGGGGTATTTGTCAACCCACTGACCGACAACGAAAAATGTTGCGTTTACATCGTATTTGTTGAGAATATCTATGAGTGTCTGCGTGTCCTCGTTGCCCCATGCCGCATCAAAGGAAAGAGCAATTACCTTATCCTCACGCTGAACGCAGTAAATGGGCAGCTGCCGCTCGCTTGCGGATGCGCCGACAACGGCAGGACTATTCACTGCCCAGAAAATTATGCCGACCAACAGTGCCAAGGACAGTGCCGATACAAGCGCCTTACGCTTTTTGATTTTATCCAATACATTCTTCAATGTAATCCCTCCCGAAGCTAAGTCTGTACAATCTTATGAATGACAGGCTGTATTAATGCAAAAAAGGAACTACAATGTAGTTCCTTTTCAGCCAAATACCATTTGATATGTAACTCCGAATGCCTCGCGGATAAAATAATTGAGTCTGACGGTCGGATATGTTGTGTGCGCGGCTACTGCGTAAACCTCTGTGTCGAGCGAGTCTGCAATAAGCTTTGCTCTGTATATGTGATATTCGCTTGTAACAACAGCGATTTTTGCCGTATCTGCATTGCCGAGAGAATTGATAATCTCAAAGCTGAATTTGAGATTTTCGTAGGTGGAGGTAGCTTTGTCCTCCATAATAACCCGACCTGCGTCAATGCCGTTTGCGCTCAGCCAGTTATACATTGCCTGCGCCTCGCTTATATTCTCGCCGCCGCCCTGACCACCGCTGACAATGGCAACGGTATTCGGGTGCTCGAGAAGATAATCACGCGCAGCCTCCATTCTCTCAAGCAGTGAAAGGGAGGGAGTGTCGCCGTGCACCGCCGCACCGAGGACGATGATATAGTCGGCATCAATGACGTCATCACCAACAGAGCTTCGTATTATCGGCACTTCAACAACTGCAAAGTATGCAAGACAAAGTGCAAGTCCGATGCATATGAAGCGCTTGAGCACCTTGCCCGCAAGGGCAAATATAACAGTGAGTGCAGCACCGAGATACATAGCGTAAGCGATGTAGTTATGACCTGAGAAAAATCGGTCAAGGATAAACGCACAGGCACAGAGGACTGCAGCGGAAAGCAGCTTTTTCTTCATTATGCAAGCACCTCCCATGCCTCGTAAGCCTCAAGAAGGCGGTCATTGAGCTCGTCCTTCTGAGCTTCAATCTCCATCAGCTTCTGATAATCACTTGAGTAGGCTTCAGCGGTTTTGTCAAGCTCGGAAAGCTGCTCCTCAAGCTTTGCAATCTCGCGCTCAAGCTTGTTTCGCTGCTTTTCAGAGCCGCCGCTTTTCTTCTTCGGTTGAGGCTCCTTGCGCTTGACCTCCTGCTTGGCGGCCTGCGTAAATACAGTCTGCCGCGCCATATATTCTCGATACTGAGCATATGTACCGCGATAATCGAAAACCTTGCCGTTCTCAAGATGCCATATGCGAGTTGCAAATTTTTCGATGAAATATCTGTCGTGTGATACAAACAGAAGTGCCTCGGGATATTGAGAAACGGCATCCTCCATCCATTCACGGCTTGCAATGTCGAGATGGTTTGTCGGCTCGTCGAGGATAAGGAAGTTTATATCGCTGCCCATAAGCATACAAAGCTTGAGCCTGCTTCTCTCACCGCCCGAAAGAGCACCAACTGGCGTAAACACATCCTCACCGCGAAAGCCGAAGGCACCGAGTCTGTCGCGCGCCTCCTGCGGCTGACAGCGGCAACCGTACAGCATAGTGTCAATAAGGTTGCGCTCGGGAACCGAGAACTGAACAATCTGCGGCAGATATGCTGGGCGTACCGACGGACCAAGATAAAGATAGCCCGAATCGGGATTTTCCTTCTGCATAATAAGCTTTACGAGTGTTGATTTTCCCGTTCCGTTATCGCCGATAAGCGCAATGCGCTCGCCGCCTGCAACCGTCAGCGCAAGGTCTGAAAACAGTGTTTTCTCACCGAAGCTTTTGGATATGCCCTCGCATACAAAAACCTCGTCACCGTTAAACTCGCGTGCAGAAAACTTTGCGGATAGCTTCTTTGCCTGTGTGGGGCGCTCGGTCTGTTCAAGCTTTGCAATGCGCTTTTCCATTGAAAAAGCGCGCTTGTGCAGCTTGTCGTTGCCCATAAACGCCCAAAGATGCATCTGCTCGGCAGCTCTTGTCAGCTGCTGAATTTTGGCCTGGTCCTTCTCGTATTTTCTGAGTTTTTCCTCAAAGCGCTTCTCGCGCTCAGTTACATAAAAGCTGTAGCCACCGCTGTAAAACTCCGCTTTTCCGTCGTTAATCTCAATGCAGCGCTGCGCGATACGGTCAAGGAAGAAGCGGTCGTGGCTTATTGCAAGCACCGTGCCCTTAAAGTGCAGCAGATACTCCTCAAGCCACTCGGTGGCGCGAAGGTCGAGGTGGTTGGTAGGCTCGTCCAAAAGCAGTATGTCGGTGTTTTCGAGGATGAGTCGGGCAAGGTTAACCCTTGTGCGCTCACCGCCTGACAGACTGTCAAAAAGCTGCTCACGCATACTCTGCGGAATATCGAGACCGTTTGCAACACGGTTGCGGTTAATGTCCATCTCGTAGCCGCCGAGTCTGCGGAAATCCTCGGACATACGGTCATATTCTCTGAGCAGCTGCTCGGACGAATCGGTTTCCATCTGCGTTGTGAGCTTTTCTAGCTTTTCACTTATGCGGTATAGATTTCGGTGAGCGTCCTTCAGAACATCTTCGGTTGTCCAGTCGGGCGGGTAAACGGGAATCTGCGAAATAAGACCGATGCGCTTGCCGTTTGCAACGGAAACGCTGCCCTCGTCGTAGTCAATCTCACCGACGAGAATTCTGAACAGCGTTGTCTTGCCGCAGCCGTTGTGTCCTAATATGCCGACGCGCTCACCCTCGGTAATGTCGAAGCTGAGCCCGTCGAGTATGTTTTTACCCAATTCAAAGGACTTTACAAGTCCGTTGACGGATATATCTATCATTGGTTTTCTCCTGTGTCAGTTCTTTACAGCCTCATGCAGCACGGTGTTAGCAACCGCACCTGCCGAGCCGAGACCGCTACCGCCGTTTTCAACAAGAACAACGAAGGCGTAGGGGTGCTTATCATCATTCAGAAAGCCTACAAACCAGCCGTGGCTCGGTTTGCCGTCACCGACCTCGGCAGTACCCGTTTTTGCGGAGATATCCAGACCGGGGAAAGTGGACTTTCCGTAATGGTAGGTTACATTATAGTTCATCATCGACGAAATCTTTGATGCCGTGGCTGCGTTCAAAAGGGAGGTAGTCGATTGTGAGGTACCGAGCAGAGAGGGCTCATTCAGATTGCCGTTGTTTGCAATTGCACTTACGAGTCTTAGCATCGAGTAGGGGGAAACAAGGTCCTCGTACTGACCGATGCCCGACCATGCAAGTGAAGCGCTTTTTGAATTATCGCGGGTGAAATTGCCTGCTGCGGTGGTGATGTTATCAAGCTTCTGCTGTGAGGTCAGGCCGAGCTTATCGGCATATTCTGCAAGTGTATCCGCACCTAACTCAAGAGCGAGGTTACCGAAGGCACAGTTGCAGGAATTTGCAAGCGCCTGCTCAATGGTCTGCTCGCCGTGGTGACCTGTGCAGGTAACCTTGATGCCGTTTACTTCAATACTGCCGTTGCAGGTGAAGGTGCGCTGATAGAGATTGTCTATGTTTTCAATTGCCGCAGTGAGCGTAACAAGCTTGAAAATTGAACCGGGAACAAAGCTTGAGCTGATGCAACGGTTGATATAAGCGCCGTCGGGGAGTACGGACGGGGGATTTGCAGGGTCAATTGCAGGTGATGATACCATACACAGAATTTCGCCTGTCTTGTAGTTTGCAACAAGTACTGAACCGTTTCTGCCGTTTAGAGCCTCGTAAGCCTTGAGGTTAAGGTCGGCATCAATGGTGAGCATCAGATTTACATCGTCCTGCTGCTCAATGCCGGTTATAAGATTGTAGCCGGAAAGCTGCCTTGAGAAGCTCTGCAGCGCACCGGTGCCGATATTGCCGCCGTAATCGCCGACGACCTGATAGCAGGCAGCGCGAATATTTGCATCGTCGGCATAGTACTTGCCGCCGTTGCCCATCTTTGCGAGCACGGTGCCATTGCGGTCTGTGAGCGTGTAGTTGCAGCTTGAGGTTGCCTCGTCAAAATACAGAGCCCACCATTCACCGTCACGGATATATCTGAAGGTGTAAACAACAAGGCCGAGAACGACGAAAAGAGCCATAATTATGGAAAAGGAAGAGCGTAAGGATACTTTTCTCATGCTTTTACCTCCTTAACCTTGGCGTCGGGGTCCTTAACGACGAAGCTTGCGCCCTTGCGTGTATCGCCTGCCTTGATAAAGGCAAGCAGCATCCAGCAGGCGAGAACGGAGGTGCCGCCGCGGGATACGAAGGGAAAGGTTACGCCGGTAAAGGGCAGAATGTCAACCGAGCCGAAAACATTAAGTGCAAGCTGAACCATAAACATACTCGCAGTTGCACATGCGGCAATGGAGTAGTAGGTGCTTCTGCCGTGTACGGTGCTTCTGACTGCAAAGAATGCGAGAGTGAGAATTGCGAGCACTGCGCAGATTGCAATGATAAGACCAAGCTCCTCGCAGACGACGCTGAATACGGTGTCGGTATTTGCGGCAAAGGCATCCTTAAGCCAGCCGCGGCCCGCACCCTTGCCGAACAAGCCGCCCGAAGCGCCTGCCGACAGTGCGTGAGTCTGCTGATAGCCCTTGTCGTATACATCCTCCCAAATGTGTCCCCATGCCGCAAAGCGCTGCGCAACATGCGCCTTTATTCGCAGCATCAGAAAGCCTGCCATACCCGCACCAGTAATCGCTAGAGCAACAGTTGCAATTGAGCCCGAGCGCATAAAGGATATGACGAGGAAGGTTACGAAGAATATCAGCGCAGTACCGAAGTCGCTCATAAGAGCAAGTGCCATAACGCAGATTGCGGAAAATGCGATAAAAACAATAAGGTTTTTGGTGCTGAAAAGGCGCTCGAGGGTTGCCGCGCCGACATAGATGTAAGCAACCTTGACAAACTCTGACGGCTGAATTGACATACTGCCGATGAAAATCCAGTTCTTAGCGCCGTTCTGAGTTTTACCAATAAGCAGAACAAGTGCAAGCAGTCCAACTGCGGCAATAGCGGCAGGCAGGCGCATGGTCTTTGTCCTGTCCAAATCGCGAAGCCACCAGCCGAGCAGGAAAAACGCGACAACGCCTGCAAAGACAATAATCATCTGCCTGAACATCTCTTCGGGAACGGAGGTAGCGATAACCGAAAGTCCGATGCTTGAAAGGAAAAATGCAACGGTTTCAACCTCAAATCCCGTGCGGCGAATGCTGCGCATTGCAAAGTAGCAGAACCATTCAAGCAGAACAAGCAGAACAAATCCGAGCGCAATTACGGGAACATGCTCGGGCTTAGCCGAGAAGCAGTGCTCCAAAAGAAGCAGGAACTGGAAGATTGAGAGGAACAGCAGGGTAATAGCGGGGTGGACATTCTTCCAGGTAACCACTCTGCGCGCCTCAATCTCACTGCGCTGTCTTTCGTTTATCTCGCGGAAGCGAACGCTGACCTCGGAAAGGTTAATGATATCACCGTCTGAAACTACAGAGCCGGATGCACCGACGGGGTCACCGTTTATGCGAACGCCGCCCTTGGAGAAAATATCGAAAATGCGCCACTTGCCCTTTGCACTTCTGACCAGAATAGCGTGAACACGGCTGACCTTGGGATTGGACAGATGAATATCCGCTGAGCGTGTGCGGCCGATAAGATTTTCCCAATGCGTTATTCGAAGAACCTTGTCGTCGGTCTGTATGTATCCCCAGATTTCGGTCTGCGATTTACCGTTGAACATTGAACGGGTAATTCGCAGAAGAACAATAATTGCAAATAAGGGCAGAATAAAGGAAATTACTCTGACGATAACTGCTGACAACCGGGTTCACCTCTTTTCATAAAATATCGATTTTATATTATAACATTATTTATGTTCATTGACAAGCAAGGTGAGGTCAATTAAAATATAGCCATGGCTGATAGAAAAACAAAAAACTGGATAGTGTTTTTTGCCGTGCTCTTTATTATATGCCTCGGCTCATTTTTGCTGCTCAAGCATTTCGGAGTCGGCGGTACGGTTGCGGTAATCCGGGTTGACGGAGAAATTTACGAAAAAATAAATCTTGATACGGTTACTGTTGCATACGACATAGAAATAAACACCGATTTGGGCTATAATAAGATACATATAGAAAATGGAAGCATCTGCGTTGCCGAGGCTGACTGCCGCGACCAGATTTGCGTCAATCAGGGCAGTATTTCGGACGACGGCGTTCCTATAATCTGTATGCCTCATCATCTGACTATTGAGATTGAGGGAGGCGATATTGATGCCTAAAACGCGAAAACTCGCATTGATGGCTATGCTTACAGCCGTATCGCTGATTGTGTTTGTCATCGAAGCGCAGATACCGCCCCTTGTACCCATTCCCGGCGTAAAGCTCGGCCTTGCAAATATAATCACCCTTGTTGCATTGGTGATTTTAGGCAGGAAAGAGGCGGGCGCGATACTATTTGTCCGCATAATCATGGGAAGTATGTTCGCAGGCGGTGTATCGGGCTTTCTCTTCAGTGCCGCAGGCGGCTTCCTCGCTTATCTGATTATGTGCCTCACCTTCAAGGTGTTTCCCGAAAAGCTTCTGTGGGTTGTAAGTATCCTCGGCGCTATCGGACACAATATCGGACAGCTTGCCGTATCCGTTTGGGTAACGGGTACCCCGTCAATACTTGTGTATGCGCCTGCGCTTATGGCATCGGGTATCATAACGGGCGCATTTACGGGCCTTGCCGCCGTGTATCTTGTGCGGGCACTTAATAAGCTGGACAAAAGAAAAGTATAGTATTATAATACTTTTCACTTGATTATTGGAGAAAACTATTTGATAGGAGATAATAAATTATGAGCGAGTGTACACATGATTGCTCAACCTGCGGCGAAAGCTGCAGCGAGCGCGAGCAGGACCTGACTGCAAAGCTGAACCCTGCATCAAGTGTAAAAAAGGTCATTGCCGTTGTCAGCGGTAAGGGCGGCGTAGGTAAGTCCCTCGTTACAAGCCTTATGGCAAGCGAGATGCAGCGCCGCGGCTATCAGGCAGCAGTTCTTGATGCCGATGTAACCGGCCCGTCAATCCCCAAGGCATTCGGTATTCACGAGCACGCAAGAGGCACTGAGGAAATGCTGATTCCCTGCTATTCGGCAAAGGGAACTCAGATTATGTCCATTAACCTTATCCTCGATAATGAAACCGACCCTGTCGTATGGCGCGGACCCGTTATTGCAGGCGTAGTTACCCAGTTCTGGAGCGATGTTCTGTGGGATAATGTCGACTATATGTTCGTTGATATGCCTCCCGGAACAGGCGATGTTCCTCTTACTGTATTCCAGTCTCTGCCCATCGACGGAATTATCATCGTAACCTCTCCTCAGGAGCTGGTATCCATGATAGTTGCAAAGGCAGTCAATATGGCAAAGCTTATGAATGTTCCCGTACTCGGCATTGTTGAGAATATGTCCTATTTTAAGTGCCCCGATTGCGGTAAGGAACACGAAATCTTCGGCGAGAGCAAGGTCGCAAAGGTTGCCGAGGAATTTGAAATCAAGCACTATGCCCGCATTCCCATCGACCCCGTTGTTGCAACAATGGTCGATGCAGGTGAAGTTGAAAGCGTTAATGCCGAGCCTCTTAACGAGCTGGCAGATTTCATAGAAAAAGGAGAATAAATTATGATTATTGCAGTAGCATACAAGGACCAGGAAATATTTGAGCATTTCGGCCATGCCGAGTACTTCGCAATTTACAGAACTAACGCAGATAACACCGAAATCGTTGAAAAGTCAATGGTAGAGGTTAAGGAAACCGGACATCAGGCAGTAGCAGACCTCATGGATAGCTGCGGTGTTGATGTTGTTATCGTCGGCCACATCGGTGCAAGCGCACGCCAGGCACTTGCTGAGTACGGCATCGTTGCATTTGCAGGCTTCTGCGGCGATGCAGACGACGCAGCAGAGCTTATGATGCACGGCCAGCTGCCTTACCTCACTGAAGAGGGCGGCTGCAGCGGCGGGTGCAGCGGCTGCCACGGTCACGACGAAGAGGGCGGCTGCGGCTGCGGCGGTCATGACCACGAGGACGGTAACTGCGGTTGCGGTTGCCACTAATGAGTATTAAAAATCACCACTCATTGAGTGGTGATTTTTTTATGCATAATTTACTTCAAAGTGATATCAAGTGTGACAGGATTGTGGTCTGAATACTCAAAATCAAGGTCGAGAGTTTCGACGGAATTGAGCTGAATATTCGGAGAAAGGATAAAGCCGTCAATTACAAAATACTGAGTGCCCTCGGTGTCATCTGGATTGTAAGGCTGATTGAGAAGGCGGCAGGTAGGAGTGGACAGGTCATAAGCAAGTGTCCAGCCCTCGGGCATAATGTCCTCGTCAAGGTTTCCGGGTGCCCAAAGGTCAGCGTGCATATTGGCGTATTTATCGAAGCCACCGGGGAAGCTCTGGTTAAAATCGCCGCCGGCAATGACATAGTTGCCCTTTTCATATTCGGACTGAATGAACTCTCTGAGCTGCTTGGTCTGAGCAATCTTGCCTTCACCGCTGTCATATGCCTCGAGATGAAGATTGATAATTACAAGGTTTTTGTTTGAATTTTCAATGGGAATGTAGCTGACAAGCAGGCAGCGCTTGAGATTAGCAGTGCTGACAGGCCAGCTGAACGGGCAGGGCAGTGACTGGCGCTCTGCGTGGGAAATATCATACAGTGAGGTTGTAAGCAGACCGCTGTTAACCTTGCCGATAGGTGGAAGCGGGAAGGGAACATAGGGGCAGGAATAATTCAGCGCATAGGTGCTGTGGTAAATGCCCAGATATTCGCGCTCGTTAATGTCATATGTACGGGTTGACTCCTGGTCGACCTCCTGCAGCATATAAATGTCTGCAGAGTAATCGTCATACAGTGTTTTGTATATGCCGAGCATATTTGTCGTTACACCGGCCTGGTCGGCAGCGGCAACATTTTCACCGCCGTCCATAAAGAAGTCGGAGTCCTTACCGAGACCGCCGTAGCCGATATTCCAGCTGATAATTGAAATATGCTGTCCTTCATACGGAGACAGACCGGTCAGACGCGAGTTTTCCTCAACCTTAATATCTATAATGGGTTCGGGGTTATACTCCTTGACGCTTAGCCAAAGGAAGAATGCTGCAACAAAAAGAACGATAATGCCCAGAATGACTAAAAGTACCTTTAATGACTTTTTCAACACTTGTACCACCTCGCACAAACATACTATCACACTGATAAAAATCAATCAATAATTATGAAATAAAAAGAGAAAAAATGAAGGAAAATTTCTTGATATAGGTCAATATTTAGAGTATAATTTACGATGATAAACAATATATGGAGGAATACAATGAGCTACGAAAGCATTAAGAGCATTGACACCGAGCTGTACGGTGCAATGGAAAAAGAACTCCAGCGCCAGCGCAATCACATTGAGCTTATTGCATCTGAGAACTTCACAAGCCGTGCCGTTATGGAGGCAATGGGCAGCCATCTTACCAATAAGTATGCAGAGGGCTACCCCGGTGCAAGATACTACGGCGGCTGTGAACATGTCGATGTAGTTGAGCAGCTTGCCATTGACAGAGCAAAGGCACTTTTCGGCGCAGAGCATGCAAATGTTCAGCCCCACTCCGGCTCTCAGGCAAATGTTGCCGTTTACCTCGCACTGCTTCAGCCGGGCGATACAATACTCGGTATGGACCTCAGCCACGGCGGTCATCTGACCCACGGCGCAAAGGTATCCATTTCCGGCAAGTACTTCAATGCCTGCTTCTACGGCGTTGACCCCGAAACCGAATGCATTGACTATGAAAAGGCGATGCAGGTTGCTGAGGAGTGCAAGCCCAAGCTCATTATTGCAGGTGCAAGTGCATATTCAAGGTTCATTGATTTTGCTAAAATGCGTGAGATAGCAGACGCAGTCGGCGCATATCTCATGGTTGATATGGCTCACATCGGCGGCCTTGTTGCTGCAGGTGTTCATCCCAACCCCGTGCCCTATGCAGATGTTGTCACCAGCACAACCCATAAGACCCTGCGCGGCCCGCGCGGTGCAATCATTCTGTGCAAGGATGAGCTGAGAAAGAAGATAAACAGCGCAGTATTCCCCGGTTCCCAGGGCGGCCCGCTCATGCATATCATTGCAGGTAAGGCAGTCTGCTTCAAGGAAGCAATGAGCGACGAGTTCAAGGCATATCAGACTCAGGTAGTTAAAAATGCTGCTGTTCTGGCTGACACCCTTTCCAAGGGCGGCATTCGCATTGTATCCGGCGGCACCGATAACCACCTCATGCTCGCAGATACCATGAGCCTCGGCAAGACCGGTATGGAGGTTCAGCAGCTTCTCGACCTGGCTCACATCACCGCCAACAAGAACTCAATTCCGTTCGACACCCAGCCTCCCAAGCTCACCAGCGGTATGCGCTTCGGCACCCCCGCAGCAACAACACGCGGCATGGGCGAGGCAGAAATGGTTGTGATAGGCAATATGATTGTCAGAATTATCAACGAAGGCGAAGCAGCGGTTGAAGAAGTAAAGCAGCAGACAATTGCTCTGTGCGAGAAGTTCCCGCTTTATCCCGGCCTTTAATAAATAGGTAAATAAAAAATCCGCTTCTCATGAAGCGGATTTTTTGTTTCTTCTGATTACAGCTCTGCAATAACCTCGCACTCAAGGAGAACATCCTTGGGAAGACGAGCAACCTCGACGCAGGAGCGTGCGGGGAAGGGCTCGGTGAAATACTGAGCATATACTGCGTTGATTGCTGCGAAGTCGTTCATATTCTTAATGAAAACAGTAGTCTTAACAACCTTGGACATATCAGTGCCTGCTGCTTTGAGAAGCTCACTGAGGTTTTTGAATACCTGATGTGCCTGAGCTTCAAGACCCTCAGCGATAGCACCGGTTTCGGGGATGATGGGAACCTGGCCGGAGGTATATACGAGATTACCGACTATCTGAGCCTGGGAGTAGGGGCCGATTGCTGCGGGAGCATTCTTTGTGGATACAGTTTTCATTTGTTTATCCTCCATGTAAGTATTATACACGGAAATTTTACCGCAGTTTTACCAAGATTTCAAGTGCAATAAAGAAGTATCAGTCGGCTGCAGAGATATTTTGAACATAATTTTTCATTTCATCTCTTGACTTTATGCCGTGAGCGCCGTCAATTATTTTCTGCTGCTGATTGGCATCAAGTCCCGAGAAATAGAAAAAAGCATCAGCATTCTGCATTAGCGCCATACCGAGACCGAGCGGAATATCGCTGCCGTTTTTTGCATTCATAAAAATTCACCTCAAGGGTATTTTTCTCAGAACATAAAAAAATATACGGTGTGCAATTGCACACCGTATTACTTATTTGCTGTAGGGCAGGGACTCGAAATAGCTTGTGTCCTTGTTGCCGTTTATGCTCCAGCCGGAATCGGACTTTTCAATCTTGATTTTGCCCTTTTCACCCTTTTCAGTGGTGAAGCTTATGAATGAGCTGCCGTCTGTTTCGGTGAATTTGATTTTGGTGTCAGCGGGAATAGTCTTTCCGTCTGCAAGCGGAAGCTCCTTGGAGGTTTTGACATAGCTTGTACCGCTGAGCTTCATGTTAGCGGAATCCTTTGTGAGACTTCCGTCAGCGTAGTTGTAAATAACCTCAGCTGTGTAGCTGCCGAGAATGCTGACGCTTGTATTAAGATGAAGCTTGTTGGCGTTAAACTCCTTTATGCTGCCTTCAGCATAATCCTTACCGCCGATGCTGACGGTCTTGAGCTCACCGTCAAAGCTGAAGCAGTAGGTAACTGCCTTACTGTCTTCTGTTTTGCCTTCAAGGAAGATTTCCTTTGCGCCGTTTCCGTCAATATCGAAAAGGCGTACACTTAAGCCGCCCTTGATTACGGTTTCCTTGCTGAGCTTTTTGCCCGAGGACTCAATATTAAGACTTACGCAGCCGTTGTCAAGCTTAGCTGTGCTTATCTTTTCCTGAATATCGTCATTGTTGAGGTCAACGGTGTAGGGAAGCTTCTCTGTGATAATAGTGCCCTTTTCACCGCCGTCGGGGTCGGTGATGCTGACATTGCCGTCGCCGTCAAGGGAGAGAAGTCTGCGCTCGTAGGTGCCGTCGGGACGGTTAAAGCCTATGAAAATGTTCGGAGTCTTTGAAAGCTCGTGATTGATTGCAAAGGCTGCGCCTTCGGTAAGGTCACTGCAGTACCAAAGCTGAGAATTCAGAGTGTACTTGCTTGCAGATTTATAAGAAATGCTGTAAACGCAGATATTGTAAATCTTGCCGGAAACGGATACGAGGACGGAATTGATTTCGTTGTCTGCATCGTTTACAAGGGTGAGGGAAGCAGTATCGCTGTCCTTTGTGAGCTTTGCGGCTACATCACCGGTATCACCTGCATACTCAGCAGGGAGAAATTCGGGCTTCAATGCTGACGAAATAGTGTCGTAAGAAACAAGAAATTCAAATGAGCCGTAGAGAGCATCGGCGATTTCGCCGGGATTTACCGCAACAACAAGGCCCTTGTCGTTCAGATACCAGTGACCGTCGGAGATAAGCTCCTTAATGGTGTCGGTGTAGCCCTCGTTGTAGAGAATGTCCTTGTAATCACTGTTCTCTGTGGTGGAAATAAGAATGTCCTCGGAGCAGATGCTGATGAGCTTTTCGGGCTCGGCTGCAATGTCAACAAGCTTAAGCTCGCTGCCGTCATAGGCAGAGAAGTTGTGTCCGGTAATTGCAATGGTGCTTTCGGTACCGAGATTTGCCTTGTCGTACATTCTTATGGAAAGTACGGAACTGTCGCCGCGGGTAACCTTGGCGTAGCGCTTCATGCTGAAGCTCTCGGTTTTGTCGTCATCGCCTGCATCAGCAATGTTTGCCTCGTATGCCTTCTTGTTTGCTTCAAGCTGCTTTCCGGTAAAGGCTTCATTTATGCTTGCAATGTTGCTGTTGATTGCCTCTGCAGCCTCGGTGCGATTGGGCATTGTAACATTGGGAACGGCAACGGTTACACCCTTTGAGGGATTGCTGCTCTGAATGTCAACAATTGTGTCACCGCCGCACACGAGCTTGTCGCTTGCATTGAGAATGCGATGGTCAGCGGTTACGGTGATTTCAACGCGTGCCATATTTGAGAAATCGCTGCTGAACGACTCGATTGCGAGTATGTTGAGGTCCTTGTCGTAAACGCAGATGCTGTAGTCAATGACAGCCTTCTCGGAGCCGGTTGCAGCATCGCCTGCAAAGTCAAAATGTACGACCTCGCCTGCGTCGAGTGCAGAGCCGTCGGCGTGCGTGCACGATTCAGAACCCTCTTCGGTGCCATAGGAAACGGTATAGACATCGTTAGCCTCAACCGTGACATATACGCCGCATTCGCGCGCTGTCGGGGCAACTTCCTCTTTACCGCAGGCGCAGAGACCCAAAATCATTGTAAGTGCCATTAAAATGGCAACAAATCTACGCATATAGTTAATCTCCAATCTGCAGAAATTGATTGCGAATTATCAATTTTCAAATTATAACACATATAGTACATTAATTCCAGTGTTAGTGAAAAAACTTAATAAAAATGAAACAATTACAGAAAAAATCACCCTCAATTGAGGGGGATTTTCAGCAAATATCAGATTATTCAGCCGAATGTGCCGGATAATGCACATGCAGAAGCTCGTGCGCTCTGCCTCGCAGCAGGTCGTAAACCTCGTCAAGAGCAGGATTCTGCTCGGAGGAGCGAAGCTCACAGGTGCTGTCAGCGGCAAATATTCCTTCATAGCGCTCTGCTTTGCGTGACTGACAGGCAGGGGGCTGACCGCCGCCGCCGATGCAGCCGTTCGGGCAGGCCATAACCTCGACAAAGTGGAAGAATTCTTCTCCGGACTCAATCTTTTCAAGCAGCTTGTCAGCGTTGCCGAGTCCGCTTACAACCGCAATGCGGAGAGTTGTATCGCCTGCGGTGACCTCGGATGCCTTGGTGCCTTCAAGACCGCGAACGCCGCATTCTGCAATCTTTGCAATGCTTTCGTCGGTAACTGCGCCGAGAACATGGCGGATAACAGCTTCGGTAACGCCTCCGGTAACACCGAAGATGACACCGGCGCCTGTGTAGGGAGCAAAGGGCTCATCGGGCTTGGATTCGGGAATCATTGCAAAGTTAATACCTGCCTCCTGAATCATACGAACGAGCTCCTGAGTAGTAAGAACGAGGTCAATAAGCTTCTCGTCGTCCTTGACAAGCTCGGGACGCTTTGCCTCTGCCTTCTTTGCAGTGCAGGGCATAATTGCGACGGAGAATAAATCCTCATCAGCATACTGCTGACGGATGAGTGCGCCGAACATCTCCATGGGTGAGCCGCAGGTGGATACCTGAGGCATCAAGTGAGGATACTTGTTCTCAACATGCTTAATCCAGCCGGGGCAGCAGGAGGTGAACATGGGCAGCTTTGCGCCGTTTTTGAGCTTATCCATAAATTCTGCAGATTCTTCCATTATGGTGAGGTCAGCAGCAAGAGAAGTGTCAAATACATAGTCAACGCCCATCATCTTCAGAGCGGTAACAATCTTGCCCATTACGGGAGCGTTTGCGGGAAGACCGAATTCCTCGCCGATGCCAACGCGGACAGCAGGAGCAATCTGTACGGCAACCTTGCGGTTGGAGTCATAAATTGCTTTCCACATCGATGAAACCTCGTTCTTGATTACAAGAGCACCGGTCGGGCATACGGATACGCACTGACCGCAGTTTACACAGTTTGTATCGGCAATTTTCTTGTCAAAGCCGCAGGAAATGAAGGTTTCAATACCGCGGTTGGTGAAATCGATAGCATGAATGTTCTGAACCTCGCTGCACATTCTGACGCACTGACCGCAGAGAATGCACTTTGCGGGGTCGCGTACGAAAGCAGGGGAGGAGTCATCAACAGGCTGCTTGGAGTATTCGTTTGAAAAACGGACAGTAGATACGCCATAGCGCTTTGCGTATTCCTGAAGCTTGCACTTACCGGATTTATCACAGGTGGTGCATTCGGACTTGTGGCCTGCAAGAAGCAGCTCAAGAACCATCTGACGGTACTTGCGCAGTCTTGATGTGTTGGTGCGAATTGACATACCGTCCTTGGGAACAACAGTGCAGGCAGCCTCAATGCCGCCGCGCTCGTTTTCGATTACGCACAGTCTGCAGCCGCCGTATACGGAGAGGCTTTCGCAGTAGCAGAGGTTGGGAATATCGATATGATTCTGCAGTGCAACATCAAGTACATTGCGGGCGTTTTCAAATTCACAGCTTATGCCGTCTATAATCATACGCTTCATATCATCAAACCTCCTTAATGGCATGCTTGGGACAGCCAATCTTACATTCACGGCACTTAATGCACTTCTCGGGGTCAATTACATGCGGCTTTCTGAGCTGACCGGTAATTGCGCCGACGGGGCAGTTGCGTGCGCACTTTGTACAGCCGATGCACTTCTCGGGGTCAATCCACATAGTGCACAGTGAACGGCAGACGCCTGCGGGACACTTTTTGTCCTGAACATGAGCAATGTATTCATTCTTGAAATACTTGAGAGTGCTCAAAACGGGATTGGTTGCAGTCTGACCGAGACCGCAGAGAGAGCAGCTCTTGACAGTTGCGGAAAGCTCCTGAAGCATGTCAAGGTCCTCAAGCTCGCCGGTACCGTGAGTAATGCGCTCAAGAATTGCCTGAATCTTGGGAATACCCTCGCGGCAGGGGGTGCACTTGCCGCAGGATTCCTTCTTTGTGAAATTCATAAAGAAGCGTGCAATCTCAACCATACAGGTCTCGTCGCCCATAACAACAAGACCGCCGGAGCCGATAATTGCGCCGACCTTCTTGGTCTGGTCAAAGTCAAGGGGAAGGTCAAGATGATCTTCGGTGAGGCAGCCGCCGGAGGGACCGCCAATCTGAACAGCCTTGAAGTTGCCGCTCTTTACGCCGCCGCCGATGTTAAAGACAATCTCGCGGAGAGTGGTTCCCATGGGAACCTCAATAAGACCGGTGTGATTGATATTACCCGTGAGAGCAAATGCCTTTGTACCGGAGTTGTTTTCGGTGCCTATGGATTTGTACCATGCAGCGCCCTTGTCAATAATTACGGGAACATTGGCAAAGGTTTCAACATTGTTAAGAGAGGTGGGAGCGTCAAACAGACCCTTGTCAACACTTCTCGGGGGCTTGGTGCGGGGCATACCGCGCTGACCCTCGATAGATGCGGTAAGTGCAGAGCCCTCACCGCAGACGAATGCGCCTGCGCCCATATTGATATGAATATTGAACTTTTTGCCGGAGCCGAAAATGTTATCACCGATAATTCCGAGCTCCTCAGCGTCCTTAATTGCCTTCTGCAAACGCGCAACTGCAAGAGGATACTCCGCGCGAACATATATGTAGCCCTCGGTAGCATCGCAGGCAACGCCTGCAATAAGCATACCTTCAAGCATCCTGTGGGGGTCGCCCTCCATAATGGAGCGGTCCATAAATGCGCCGGGGTCGCCCTCGTCGCCGTTGCAGACGATGTACTTAACGGGAGCCTCCTTGTGAGCGGCAACCTGAGCCCACTTCTTTCCGGTGGGGAAGCCTGCACCGCCGCGGCCGCGCAGTCCGGATTCGGAAATTTCGTCAATGACTTCATCGGGAGTCATTTCAAATATTGCTTTTTCAAGAGAAGAGTAACCGCCGACGGCAATGTATTCCTCAATGCTTTCGGCATTGATATGACCGCAGTGCTCAAGTGCAATGCGAGTCTGCTGCTTGTAGAAGGGAATATCCTCCTGACGGCTGAATGCGCGGGTGCCCTGACTGCTGACCTCGTGGTAAACAAGGCGCTCAACGACATTATCGTTGAGAATTGTTTCCTTGACTATCTCTTCACAGTCGTCAACGGTGCACTTTATGTACAGTATTCCGGAGGGCTCTATTCTTACGAGCGGGCCCATCTCACAGAATCCGTGGCAGCCGCTCTTCTTGAGTCCGACGGAGTCGCCGTGGTCGACATGGTCCTGAAGGACAACATCAACGGTAAGGCCCTTAGCCTCCATGATTTCCTTGAACTTTGCGTAAATGTCGAGCGAACCGCCTGCAACACAGCCCGAGCCGCCGCAGACGAGAATCTGCTTTTTCTGGCAGGCAAGCTTTGCCTTGCACTGCTCGCGGAAGCTAATAAGCTCTTCGCGTGAATTAAGTTTCATATTATTCAGCCTCCCTCAGATCCATAATAAGTCTGCGCATTTTTTCAGGAGTCATCTTAGCGTGGACAACATCATTTACGGTGCATACGGGAGCAAGACCGCAGGCGCCGAGGCAGGAAACACGCTCAATCGTGAACAGCCCGTCCTTTGACATATGGTCATCGGGGGACATACCGGTTGCATCGTAAAGAGCCTCCTGAACATCATCGGACTTGCGTACATGGCATGCGGTGCCGTTGCAGACACGGATAACATACTTGCCCTTTTCGTTCATTGAGAAGTTTTCGTAGAAGGTAGCAACGCCGTACAAATCAGCTTCACTCATGCCCATTTTATCTGCAACATAAATCAATGCATCCTGCGGCAGAAACTTGTACTCAGCCTGAATTTCCTGCATTATAGGAATAATCTTCACTCTGCTGCACTCATACTTGTCGAGTATGGAGTCGATGAGTTTGAAATCAACCTTAACCAATATTATCATCCTTCCTGAAATTATTAGCACTTTAAATCTATGATGTATTTAATTATATATAATTTTTTAAGTATGTAAAGATAAGTTATTTTTCAGATTATCGGGAAATGGCATAATCAGCTGAAAGATAATTGAAAGTTAAATGAATTCACATATGCAATTATCTATGAAAAGGCATGAAAATGTTATGAAATTGCATAGTTTTTCAATCAATATAATAAAAATTTAACCCGCTTTGCGATAATTGTCAAATATGAGATTTTTATGGCTGCCATTATCTTAAATTTAGCAAATGAATTTGGCTTGACATTGAGGCGCAGAGTGGTATATTCTTTGATTAAAAGTGTCTTATATAAGACAAAAACGGAGCTGCTATGAAACTGAACACAGATGAGCTTGAGCTCGTGATGAAAACCGAATTATTCCATGGAGTGCCGCAAACGGTGCTTCTTAAGATAATAAACGCACATGATTGCACTGTTGAGGATTACAAAAAGGGCGAAATTGTTTTCAGTCCGGACAGCTTTTCGCGCTGTCTCGGAATTGTACTTAACGGCAGACTGCGTGTTACAAAGGACAATGCCGATAACCGACCGATTGTTATGAGCACTCTGTCAGAGGGCAAGCTTTTCGGCGCTGCGGCACTGTTCAATGAAGAAGCGCAGTATGCCACGCAGATTAAGGCCCTTGAGCCGTGCAGAATACTGTTTCTGTCGCAGCGGCTTATTAAGCGCGCAATTGAGCGTGAGCCGAAGCTTGCTGAGAATTACATCAGATATCTTTCCGAACGAATACTGTTCTTGAATCGAAAGATTTACTCGCTGACCGCAGGTACGGCAGAGCAGCGCCTTGCGGGCTTTCTGCTCGATAACCTCACTGAGGGGGCATATTCAGAGCTGCCGATGAACCGACTTGCCGATGCGCTGAATATGTCAAGAGCATCGCTTTACAGGGGAATGGATACGCTCACGCAAAGCGGTGCAATAATAAAGGACGGCAAAGCGATTTGCATAAGTAATGCAGAAGCGTTAAAAAGCTATATTAAATGAGGTAATAAAAAATGAAAAGACTTGTATCGTATATCTTGATTATATGTATGCTTCTGTGCATTCTTTCGGGATGCGCAGATAATGAGGCTGAACAGAGTGAAAAGGCAGAGGTAATCCGCATCGGCGCACTGACGGGACCTACCGCAATGGGACTTGTAAAGCTTATGGACGATAATGACAATAAGCTTTGCGAAAACAGCTATGAGTTTTCACTCCAAAGCGAGGCTGCCGCGTTTGCCGCAGCGCTTGCAAAAGGAGAAATTGATATTGCCGCAGTACCCGCAAACCTTGCATCTGTCATTTATAATAACACGAACGGTGCGATTAAGCTTCTGGCAATTAATACCCTCGGCGTTCTTTATATCGTTGAGCGAGGGGAAAGCGTAGAGTGTCTTGCCGACCTTGCAGGGAAAACACTGTACGCAACCGGTGAGGGTGCAGCGCCCGAATATGCACTGAGATATCTGCTGAAGGAAAACGGCATTGACGGCGAAAACGAACCCGATATTCACTGGTGCGCAGATACCACCGAGGCGCTGTCCTACATTGCTGCCGATGATAATGCAATTGCAATGCTGCCGCAGCCGTTTGTAACGGCCGCGCAGACAAAGGTGGACGGCTTGCGCGTTGCGGTTGATTTGAACAAGGAGTGGGAAAAGCTCGATAACGACTCTGAAATGGTAACGGGCGTGCTTGTTGTGCGCAGCGAATTTGCAGAGAAATATCCCGAGCAGCTTGCGGCTTTTATGAAGGAGTATGAAGGCTCCGTGCAGTTTGTTCTGCAGAATACCGAGCAGGCAGCTGAACTTATAGGCAGCTATGAAATCGTAAAAGCCCCAATTGCGAAGAAGGCTCTGCCGAATTGTAATATAACATTCATAACCGGTGAGCAGCTTCAGACCTCAATGGAGGGTTATCTGTCTGTGCTTTATGCTATGAACCCCGCGTCTGTTGGAGGAAAGCTTCCCGAAAGTGACTTCTACTATGGGAAATAATGCAAAAAACAGAACCGGCAAAATACTTGCAGTGCTGTTTGCGCTGCTTGTCTGGCAGATTGCCGCAATGATGGTCAATCTGAAGATTTTGCTTGTATCTCCGATTGAAGTTGCCGTGCGCCTTACAACAATATGGCAGACGGAAGGCTTTTTCAGTTCAATATGGTTCAGCTTTTATCACATCGCAGGCGGCTTTTTTATAGCCTTAGTGCTCGGAATTGTGCTTGCCGCACTTGCAGGCAGGTATAAAAGTGTTGAAACGCTGCTGTGGCCGTTTCTTGTAACTGTGAAAACCGTGCCGGTCGCATCATTTGTGGTAATCTGCCTTATCTGGCTTTCGGCGGATAATCTGTCCATTTTCATCTCGTTTCTCATTGTCCTGCCCGTTGTATACAGTAATGTGCTTGCAGGCATAAAAAACGAGGATAGGGGAATGCGCGAGGTAGCTACTGTATTCAAAATGCCGTTTCTGCGCCGACTTGCTTATGTACATCTGCCGCAGCTGAAACCGTTTATCATGTCGGCCTGCTCAACTGCACTGGGAATGGCCTGGAAAGCCGGAGTTGCAGCCGAGATTATCGGCACACCTGACGGCTCAATAGGCAAGCAGCTTTACTATTCAAAGATTTGCCTGGATACAGATGACCTTTTATGCTGGACGCTTATCATTGTCATAATCAGCGTGCTATTTGAAAAGCTGTTTATGCTGGCATTGCGGACATTTTTCGGCAGATTGGAGCGTGCCTGATGGAAGTAAAAAATGTGTATAAAAGCTATAACGGCGAATGCGTGCTTGATAATGTAAGCCTTTACATAGGTAAGGGCGAAGCGGTTCTTATAAGCGGCGCTTCGGGCATTGGAAAAACAACGCTGCTGAGAATAATGATGGGGCTTGAAAATGCCGACAGCGGAGAAGTGATAAATGTACCCAAGAAAATTGCCGCAGTATTTCAGGAGGACAGACTTCCTGAGGATTTTACACCTGCTGCCTGCGTGAAAATGACTGCGCCGAAGTCAGTCAGCAGGGAAATGATATACAAGCACCTGGGCGAGGTCGGCTTAGCCGAGCATCTTGATAAGCCCGTATCAAAACTGTCCGGCGGTATGCGGCGGCGCGTTGCGTTAGTGCGAGCAATTATCTGCGATGCCGATGCCGTATTTCTTGACGAGCCGTTTAACGGACTTGACAGTGAAACAAAGCTTCAGGCAATTGAATATATAAAAAAGCACACCCTCGGCAAAACGCTGATTGCTGTCAGCCATAATGCCGAAGATGCGGAGCTTTTAAGCGCAAAAAAAATCAGGATTTAGCTTGCTAAATCCTGATTTTTGTTTATTTCTTTGTTCCGGAAACCTGATACATTCTGTCGTCGGATA
Organism: Oscillospiraceae bacterium; assembly: GCA_045642545.1. Taxonomy (GTDB): domain Bacteria; phylum Bacillota; class Clostridia; order Oscillospirales; family Oscillospiraceae; genus F23-B02. The sequence continues at coordinate 4,069 of JAZUJB010000097.1, read as the reverse complement.
TTACAATATCGACATTGAAGTACGGCTCCATAAGAGCTTTGAGCTCTGCCTCGCTCATAAGACCTCTTGAAACCTTGCTTGCGCAACCCTCGTGATGACGGTCAATCATTGCGCGGCTCATGCCGTGAGCAATGGAGAGTCTGCCGCCTTCCTTAAGCCTGGAAGCGAGCACCTTTATGAGATTTGCAGGCTCGGGGAAGTGGGGAAAGGCATTGTATACCATGCAGCAGTCAAAGTCGCAGTCAAGCTCAGCAGCCTCAACATCTGCGCAGATAAAGCTTATGTTATCCTGAGTAAACTTGCCTTTTGCAACGGCAATCATTTCCGGGGAAATATCGACACCGACAACTGAGGCAACCTTGCGCTCGATATAGTCGGGGACAAGAACACCCGTTCCGCAGGCAACATCAAGCACCTTGACGCCTTCTTTGATTCCGCCGTTATCAAGGATTATGCCGATAACCTCGTCATTACGAATCAGTTCAGCATCCCATGACTCAGCGTGCTTATCGAAAAATTCAATAATATCCTTCTTATCCATATCAGTCCTCGATTTTGGGGTAGCGCTCGGGAATCAGGTGTGACTTCATAAGAGCGAAAACGATGGTGGGAATGAAGACAAGCTGAATGACGGTGCCGGGCCAGCTGGTTACGACCATGCCGGTAACCCATGCTGCGAGGCTGTAGCTGCCCTTTGCAAAGATGAGAGCCTTTGTTACACCGGAAAGAATACGGCCGCAAATGATTGCAACGATGAGGCTGATGTAAAGGTCAGCATAGGTGTTCTTTGTGCGAACAAGCTTCATCATAATGCCTGCGGCAGTACCGTAAATAGCAAGCTCAACCATCATAGAGGGGAGCATTGCAACGGGGGGCATACCGCAAAGTGCGCTGGAAAGAGCGGGACCTGCAATACCGCAGAGAAGTCCGTACGGCCAGCCGCAGATAAGACCGCAGATGAATACGGGGATGTGCATCGGGCAGAAAATCTGTCCGGCGTTCTGAATGCCGTGGAACATGAGGGGAATTACATAGCAGAGAGCTATGCATACTGCGGTGATGATTGATTTCTTAACAGTGGTCATTTTTCTCATTGGGGGTTATCCTCCTAAATTAAAATTTCAACTACACAAAGGGCAATGCAAATCATTATTGCAAGCCAGGATTTTGCCGGCATAGCACCGCTTTTCTTGTGTGAACGGAACTTTTCACCGCGGTAACCGCGTGCCTCCATTGCCATGGAAAGCTCATCGGCGCGTTTGAATGCCGAGAGGAACATGGGAACGATGAGCGGAAGCATTGCGGCGGCTCTTTCGTGGAGCTTTTTACTTTCGAATCTTGCACCGCGTGCAATCTGAGCCTTTTTGATAGTGTCCGACTCCTCAAGCAGAGTGGGAATAAACTGAATTGCAACTGAAATAATCATTGCAATTTCATCGGCAGGCAGTCTGAAAAGCTTTAAGGGCTTGAGCAGAGCCTGAATTGCCGTGGTTATCTCAAGCGGCGGCGTAACAAGGGTAAATACATTGCTGATAACGAGAATAATAAGAATTCTGAATACAACATTGAAGCCCTGAATCATACCATCCTCGGAAAGAGTGAAAATCCACCAATGCCAGATGGCGTTTTCGCTCGAGAAAAACAGAGCGTTCATAATGAAAATCAGAACAAAGAACCAGAACATACGGCGAACAGAACCGATTGCGGTTTTGAAGGACATTCCCGATACTGCAATCAGAAAAGCAACGAATAAGAGAACAGCCGCATATCCGTAAAGGGTGTTCGTAAGAATAACTGCGACAATAAGCAGAATAAAGCCGAATAGCTTTGCTCTTGCGTCGAGCTTATGCAGTGCCGAGGTGCCGGGGATAAACTGACCGGTAAGGCGGTTATTCATTGCTTTCACCGCCCTTCAGCTTGCCTACAAGTGCAGGCAGAAGCTTATCATAGGTGCATATATCCTGCTCAATATCAAAGCCTCGCTTATTCAGCAGGTAGCAAAGCTCACGGCTGTGGCTGACACCGAGGTGCAGAGACTGCATCTTTTCAACATTGCAAAACAGCTCCTGCGGTGTACCATCGCCGATAAGCTCGCCGTCATTGAGAACAAGTATGCGCTGAGCGTATTCGCCAATGCAGTCGGCATTATGCGAAATCATAATGATGGTCATGCCCTCGTTATTGAGCTTGGTAATAAGCTTGAGAAAAGCCTCTCTGCCGAGGGGGTCAAGACCTGCGATGGGCTCATCGAGAATGAGATAGTCGGGCTTAACCGCAAGCACACCTGCGATTGCAATTCTGCGCTTTTCGCCGCCGGACATTCCGAGAGGGGTCTGCTTTCTGACTTTATCATAATCAAAGCCGCATACCTCAAGCGCCCATTTGACGCGCTCTGTAACCTCTGACTTTGAAAGACCCGAGTGCTTCAGACCGAAGGCAACATCCTTTTCGACCGTCGACTCAAAAAGCTGACACTCGGGATACTGGAACACCAGACCGAGCTTGCGCCTCAGCTCAGCGCGGTCATAGCGCTTGTCGTTTATATCATTTCCGTCAATTACTATGCTGCCGTCGGAAATGCTTATAAGGCCGGCAATTGCCTGAATAAGAGTTGACTTACCGCAGCCGGTATGACCCATAATTCCGACAAACTCACCATTTTTAATTTCAAAGCATATATTTTTCAGCGCCTTGGTCTCAAACGGAGTGCCGCTGCTGTATGTATAGCTGATATTTCTTACTTCAATCGACATATTTCCTCCGCGAGCTCATCATTTGTAAGCGGACAATACGGAAGCTCAATGCCGTTATCCTTAAGGTCGTAGTACATACGCACGGGCAGGGGAGGCGTAAGGCCTGTTTTTGCAAGCAGGTCAAGGTCTGTAAGCATCTCCTGCGGGGTGCCGTCTGCGAGCATCTGACCATCGTGCATGAGATATACATGGTCAGCAAATACGGCCTCATCTATGTAATGGGTAATCATTACGATGGTCTTGTGCTGCTCATCGTGCAGTTTCTTGATTGCTGCAAGTACATCGCGTCTGCCGTCGGGGTCGAGCATGGAGGTAGCTTCATCAAACACGAGAATATCGGGATTGATTGCAATCACGCCTGCAAGCGCAACGCGCTGCTTCTGACCGCCGGATAGCATGTGAGGTGAGCGCTTTTCAAAGCCTGCCATACCTACGGCTTCAAGTGCCTCGGAAACCTTTGCGGGGATTTCCTCGAAGGCAGTGCCGTAGTTTTCAAGACCGAAGGCAACATCCTCCTCAACTATTGAGGATACAAACTGGTTGTCGGGATTCTGAAAAACCATTCCGACCTTACGGCGCAGCTTCCAGACATTTGCCTCGCATTTTGCGTCAAGACCCGCAACCGTAAGCTCACCCTTCTGAACCTCCAAAAGGGCGTTAAAATGCTTGACGAGTGTTGATTTGCCGCAGCCGTTATGGCCGAGTATGGCAACAAGCTCGCCTTCGTGTACAGTAATGCTTGCCCCGTCGAGCGAGCGATTTTTACTGCCTGCATAATCGTACGAGAATACTAAGTTTTCTGCATTAATCATAATTAACCGCCAATATATTGTCTGTTAAGATGATAACAAAACAAAAAAGGCCGTACAAGCCCCCCGGGGGGATAAAAAATTAAAAAAGTCGGCATTGGGCGGCGCACCATAGTGATTTACAGCCTTGAAAGCATATGTTTCCCGCAAAGCTTCGTTAAAAAGCCTCGGAATACATATCCAGTATTCCTGCGTTTTTTGCCTCGCCTTGCAGAAAACATCCAACTTTCAAGGTGCTACGCAGTTTTGATACTAAACGCTGATAAGAAGACAAAGCTTTGCGAGGGAAAATTGCGCCAAACAAGGCAGCTTTCGCAGAGCATAATGGAGATATATGGCCAAGGAAGCTAACGCGGTACGGCACAGTTTCAACCGCAAAGCCTGTCTGATTTCTATTAGGGTTTAGTATGATACAGCAATTTTTCGTACAGACAAATAACAAAATTCCGGTAATACTAGCTATGTATTACCGGAATTTTTTGTGCCGTATGGGCGGAAAAGGGCAGC